>NZ_DCRI01000068.1:16012-33176 GCF_002324975.1 Acinetobacter sp. UBA1496
GACAGGTCATTCACCGGCTTGTTCAAGCCCTGTAGCATCGGACCGACACTTACGACATTTGCCGCACGTTGTACTGCTTTATAAGTGGTGTTACCGGTATTTAGGTCAGGGAAGATAAACACATTGGCACGACCAGCCACTTGTGAGTCAGGTGCTTTCTGACGGCCCACACTTTCAACTGAAGCGGCATCGTATTGCAGTGGACCATCAATCAACAGATCAGGACGACGCTGTTTGGCAATCTCAGTCGCTTTCGCCACTTTTTCTACGTCTGCACCTGTACCCGAAGTACCGGTAGAGTAAGAAATCATAGCAATACGTGGATCAATGCCAAAGGCTTTTGCAGAATCAGCAGACTGAATTGCAATTTCAGCCAGTTGTTCGGCATCCGGATCTGGATTAATCGCACAGTCACCATAGACATAAACTTCATCTGGCAGCAGCATAAAGAATACAGAAGAGACTAATGAATATTCAGGTGCTGTCTTGATCAACTGGAAAGCAGGACGAACGGTATTTGCTGTGGTATGTACTGCACCAGAAACCAGACCATCCACCTGATCAAGTGCCAGCATCATAGTACCGAGTACGACAGTATCCTGTAGCTGTTCACGTGCCTGCAATTCGTTGATTTTGCCTTTACGTAGTTCAACCATTTTTTCGACATAATTCTCGCGAATCAGGTCGGGATCAATAATTTCAAGATCGTGCGGTAAGTCAATATTACGTGCTTTGGCAACTTCAACCACTTCTTCCGGTTTTGCCAACAAGATACAGTGCACAATCCCGCGAGATTGACAGATTGCAGCTGCCTGAATGGTACGCGGCTCATCACCTTCCGGAAGCACAATACGTTTTTTCGCTGCAATCGATTTTTGTACCAATTCATGACGGAATGCAGAAGGAGACAGACGTGGCTTATAAGAACCATTGATTAGCTGTGCGATCCATTCTTCATTTAAGTGACTGGATACAAAACGAGTGACCTGTTCAGCGCGTTCAGTATCATCACATGGAATTTCATTGCTCAAATTGGCCAGACTTTGGGCAGTTTCAAAAGTGCTGAGTGGCGTATGCAAAATAGGCAGACCATGTTTGATTGCTGTCTGGCAGAACTCCAATACAGTCGAATTTGGCTCATAATGTTCAGTCAGCACCAGTCCTGCCAATGGAATGCCATTGCTGCTCGCCAGGCTACTTGCAAGCAAGACATCAATACGGTCTGATGCACTGATAATCAGCTCGCCAGCCACAAATTTATGTAATTCATGCTCAATATTGGACGCAATTAAACTGCTGTGTAAAACACGGCGCTGCTTTGCTTCACCCAGATTGACCCAGTCTGCTGAAATATGTGCTGCTAGGTCAGAAATACGTGGCACGCTTAAAGTATTGCTGAATGGAACCAGACCAATGACTGGAAGCTTTTCAGAACCAATATGGGCATGGGTTTTTTGAATAGCTGCTATAAATTTATTGGTATCACTAATCAGGCGTAATCCAGGATCAATGGTCACCGGGATTTGTGCAGAATCTTCTGGTAAGCCCTTGGTGCGCATAAATAATACGCCAGCCATACGGGTAGAAGAGGACCCACCTAAATAACGTAATTGGCTTTCAACTTTTTCAGCTGCCACTTCAGGCTGGTTGATATCAGCATTGCTGACAATGATGACTTTGGCATCTAGTGCCTGCGCCAAGGCTGCATTAAAGCTTGGCGCAAAGGTATCGCGGCTATTTGGTACCAAACCTTCAACAATAATCAGGTCGTGATTTTTGGCAATCTCACGATGTAGGCGTACTGCATCTTCAAGCAATTCATCTGTTTCACCAAGATTAAAGCGTTGAATCAGGCTTTCATAAGCAATCGGTTCAACGGTTTCACTTTGGGATAAATGACGATAGAGTGCTGTAGTACGATCTGTTTCCTGGCTTTTTTCCTGTGAAAAAGGTTTCACAAAACCTGCTTTTACCCCTTGGCATTCTAAAGCATATACCAAACCTAAACAGGCTGAAGTTAAGCCGACGCCTTCCCCGGTCGGCACCAATAAAATCGTTTTCATAAGTAATATCAGTCGCGCAATAATAGAAATTAGGTAAAAGGGAACCGGGCTTGCTTATGCAAGCGCAGCTTCAGGTTCAGACTTTTTTGCAGTAGCTTGCTCCACTTCATGCTCTACCACATAATGAGTTTCTTTCGCGATTCGGCCTTCTTCATCAGTCGGAACTACCCAGATTTGTGGGCCTGTACCGTTATCGATCCGGCCTTCAGTGCCGCGCTTCAAACTGCTATTAGCGTCTTTATCCAGGTTGAAACCGAAATGTGGTAAATAAGCCATGGTTTTTTCACGAATATACGCCGAGTTTTCACCAATACCACCGGTAAAGAACAGACCATCAATACGTGGCAGACCACAGCTTAAAGCAGCTAAAGATTTCGCCAGACGGTAGCAGAATACTTCAATCGCAAGAGTCGCATCTTCATTGCCTTGTTCTGAGGCTTCAATCAGAGTACGCATGTCATTAGACAGATTGTCAGATAAACCAAGCAAGCCACTTTCTTTATTGAGCATCTTGTCAATTTTATATACATCCCAGCCTAAGTTTGCAGCCAGGAAGCTATGCAAACTTGGATCGACATCACCACTACGGGTCCCCATCACCACACCTTCAAGTGGCGTCAGACCCATTGAGGTATCTACACTTTGGCCATTCCATACGGCACAGGTCGAACTACCATTACCGAGATGCGCTGTTAACCAGCCACCTTGTTTGAAGCTGCCCGCAAGTTCAGAACCGCGATCTGATACATAAGCATGGCTGGTACCATGGAAACCATAACGACGTACGCCATATTCGGTATAAAGGAATTTAGGCAGGGCATAACGGTAAGCATGTGCCGGCATGGTTTGATGGAAAGCTGTGTCGAATACTGCGACTTGTGGCAAATCTGGGAATAAACGTTTAGTCGCTTCGATTCCGATCAGGTGAGCCGGATTGTGTAAAGGCGCAAGTGGAGTTGCTTCGCGAATTTTTTCAATAATCTCGTCAGTAATCAGTTCTGCCTTGGTCAGGCTGCCGCCATGTACCACACGGTGACCAATGGCATCCGGCTTGTAATTTGCTAGACGCTCTAAACCTACTTCTAGCGCTTTCTTATGATCTGCAAAAGGAATATGAATATCGACGGGTTCATTACCGACAGTCACACCTTTAATACGGGCATTTTCTGTGCCTAAGTTCTCAGCTAAGCCGTGAATACGGAAATTCTGTTCTTCAAGCAATAGGGCAAACTTGATTGAAGAAGAGCCACAATTAATAACTAATACTGATTTAGACACGATTGTTTACCCGATTCTAATTAAAATTCTCATCCATTTCGTTGACCTGTCTGCTGGCAAAAGCGACACAAGATAGGTCTGTGATCATGTTTTAACATGGGTTTTTTTACTGTCCTAGATAGACTTTAGCCGATTAGACTTAAGCATTATCGACCATAGCGACAATAATAATTAAAATTTATCAGTTCATAGTTTTCATTTATAAATAAAATACTGTTAAAAAATGATCTATCAAACTGTAGCTTATATTTCTTAAAAATAATGTTTATTTATTCTATCTTTTAGGTATGGATATGAAGAAATTATATGCAATTTTATAAAGGTTGCATATTTACTTGAACATGTCTTTTATTCATCCCATGCATAAAAAATCAGCCTTGCGAACAAGACTGATTTTATTATCTATTTACTGGCGAATCTGACCATCACCGAAGACTACCCATTTCTGGGAAGTCAAACCTTCCAGACCAACCGGGCCGCGGGCATGAATCTTATCTGTCGAAATGCCGATTTCCGCACCCAAACCATATTCAAAACCATCAGCAAAACGGGTAGAAGCATTGATCATGACTGAACTCGAATCTACACCAGCTAAAAATTCGCGAGCGATGCTGTAATTTTCCGTAATAATTGAATCGGTATGATGCGAGCCATATTTATTGATATGTTCAATAGCTTCCTCAACACCCGATACGATTTTAACTGCCAGAATCGGGCCTAGATACTCGGTGTACCAGTCTTCCTCTGTTGCTGCGACTACCTGATTGCCCAAGATACGCTGGGTTTCACGACAACCACGAAGTTCCACCTGTTTTTCCTGATACAGCTCAGCAATTCGAGGCAGGAAGTCTTCTGCAACTTTCTCATCAATCAGCAAAGTTTCCATGGCATTACATACGCCATAACGATGGGTTTTGGCATTTAAAGCAATGGGCAGGGCTTTGAGCAGATCAGCCTGTGCTTCAACATAAACATGACAATTCCCGTCCAGATGTTTGATTACAGGCACACGTGCTTCTTCAGTAATGCGTTCAATTAAACCTTTGCCACCACGTGGTACGATCACATCAACAAATTCAGTCAGGGTAATCAGCTGGCCAACTGCAGCACGATCAGTCGTATTAATCACCTGAACTGACGCTTCAGATAGACCTGCCACTTTTAAGCCATGCCGGATGGCAGTCGCAATGGCCTGGTTAGATTCCAGAGCTTCTGAACCGCCACGCAGAATAATCGCATTTCCGGATTTCAATGCCAGTGAAGCAGCTTCCAGAGTTACATTGGGACGCGATTCATAAATCATGCCCACTACGCCTAAAGGTACACGCATCTTGCCAAGCTGAATGCCTGTAGGACGGTAAGCCATATCGGTGATTTCACCAATTGGATCTTTCAGGCTGATTACATCTTTCAGGCCCTGTAACATACCTTTAAAGCGTGCGGGGTTGAGTTCTAAGCGATCAAGCAGGGCACTGTCCAGATTGTTCTGGTGAGCTTTATTCATATCAATCTGGTTGGCAGCCAGAATAGCGGCCTGACTGTTTTCTAAAGCGGTATAAATTGCTGACAATGCGCTGTTTTTAGTTTGGGTAGACGCACGAGCCAAAATGCGAGAAGCCTGGCGTGCCTGCTGTCCTACCGTTTGCATGTATTGTTCAATAGACTCTTGCATAGCGGTTCAATCACTTAGAAATTTCACTTTGATATTAACAGTCTGATGCCGGACAATGAAGCCCATCACTTAAAAATCATAAGCTTTTCACTGTTTCTAAACATTTTGAAATTGTTTTATCTTTAAAAGCAGATAAGTGGTTGTCGAATCAGTTGCTTGTGAAAAGCCGCTCTGTATAGAATGAAATGTAGCGACATAGATGTCATTGATATAATTACTACAGCGCCGGATGCGTGTTCAGGATAATCGGAATAATCCTGAAGCATAAGATCTGTAAATAATGACTTGCACAATAAAAATAAGGCAAGGACGGAGGAAAGGAATATGAATTCCATTATCCAGATGGATGCCCAGGCATTGGACCAACATAGCCATTATGGTTTTTTTGATCTTTATGATAAGCACAGTTTCAAGCAACCAGCACGTACGACATGGATCGATGGCTGGAAAATCGAGTATATGGCCATTGCGCGTCCTGATACTTTGCATATGCGCCCAATGGTGATTATTGGGGGAGCTTTTCAGAACTTTAATTCTTACAAATATTGTGTAGAACAGTTATTTGATGCGGGACCTATTATTTTAATTGATTTACCTTCCATGGGGGCCAACCAGCAAATTACTAACGTTGATACCGGCTTATCTGCAGGAACACTTGAACTCGAAGATCTGGCCGCGATGCTAGGCCAATGGCTGGAGCAGATGCAATTGCCTAAGGTGGCTATTCTGGGAATGTCTCTGGGTTCAGTGGTGGCTTCCTGTCTGGCGGATCAGCGCCCTGAACTGGTAGACCGTATGATTTTAATGGGTGTGATGCAAAAGACCCGTAAAAGCTGGCGCATGCTGCTGGAAGAATCTCTGCATTTAATGAAAGAACAGCGCATGGATGAATTCGGCCAAGCGGTGATTCTGTATCTGGTCAATCATGCACGTTTAAAAGAAACCCGTATGTCGCCAACAGCAAAACGGTTGTTTTTTAAGCAGATGTCAGAATTTACAGCGACAGAACAGGACCGCTATGATATCAACTGTAACCGTCTTTTAAGACTGACCAATGTACCGATTCCTCAATGCAAAGTTTTGGTGGCTTGTGGGCAATATGACAGCTTTACCTTGCCACATGAGAATGCCAATTTTGCCCTGCAATGTCCAAACATGCAGTATGTGCAGATTGCTTCTGCAGATCATGTGCCTCAGTTACAGCGCCGTAAAGAAACCATGCATTTGTTTGCAACTTTCTTGCGTGATGAACCGGTTGATCAGCTCGAAGGTATTATCCCGTTCACCCGTGAACAGATGCAGCAGATCGAACGACGTGGGGAAGAGCGGATTACGGTTCAGGATCCACAGCGTTATTTAAGTCATCGTCATTCTGATCTGGTACTCAAGGCAGAAATTGTTGATATGAATTTCTTTGGGGTATTGCTGGAATTGGAACCTGGATTAACCGATCAGGCAGCCGCATATCCACGTGATCTGGCTTTGCATCTGGAAGATGAAGAAGGCGAATTCAAGATCGAATGTTTGATCTTCGAACATGATGATACTCAGTTACGTGCTTTGTTCAAGCATGGCAGTTTTGATGTGGCAGAGCGTTTACTACGCTTTGTCCAGAAAGAGAAAGCCCTTCAACAGGCTGAAGTATTCGATGCAGTCATCTAAACAATAGAATTTATAAAAAAAACAGCGTAATTAAACGCTGTTTTTTTTCACTGCATGAATCATCCAGACCAAATCGCCTAGATGTTCATCCTGTTCATAATGAGGATTCTGCTGTCGAGGTTCTGCAAAATAACGTTTTGGTTGTTCGACCTCCACCTGCATAAACCCAGCTTGCTGAAAAAACTGCTGTAGTTCTTGAGGTGATTTAAAATGAAAGGTAAACGCACTGCGTGACATGAATTTCAGCAGACGGCTGCAGGCCCAGATAAAGCTCGCCAGTTTATTTTTGACCGGTTCAGGATAAATATCACTGAGATAATGCACTTCACTAAAGTCTTGACCATATTCGGTAATGCCTTTGAGTAAAGTAAACAGCATTTTTTGATCAAAGTAATTGATCAGGCCTTCACTAATAATAACGAGAGGTTGCTGCGGGTCAAAGACTTTAAAAATATTCGCCAGTTCTGCACTGAAAATATCGGCGCTCAATACTTCCGGGGCATCCTGATCAATCTGCTGCAAAGCATTGGTTTTGATTCTGGCCATATCGGGAAGATCCAGCTCCCGATAATTAATCTCGGGAAATTTCTGTCTAAAATTCCAGCTGCGTGGGGATAAGCCACTGGCAATTTCTAGTACCTGTAATTGAGGATATTCACTAATTAACTGACCTAGGTGTTCGTCAATCATTTGATGACGCTGTTTCAGGGTGGTGCGCATACTGCCGCCTACATGACGTTCAGCCCATGACTCCAGTGGATGAACCAGTTTGGCAAGGAATTTACCTTTAGAGGTAGCAAATACCGGATGTGAAATCCCCATTTTGTACCAGATATAGCCAGTATAGTGTGCAGTGAAAGAAATATGGCGATGTTGTGAAAGAGATTCTGTCATGTCGTCCTGACCTTATTGTTGTTTTAATTCAATGCTGCTCATCAATATAGCAGTCTTTTCAACATGATAATAAAAAAGGAACACCTTGTCGTGTTCCTTTGTCGCATTCAGATCATTTAAGAACTAGAGAACCTGATCTTTAAACTGGCTAATTTCATCGCGGATCTGGCACCACTCATCTCCAAGATTCAGTTCAGTGCCGATCTGAATCTCTGGAATTTTTCCGCGCATGCGTTCCAGGCGGTGCTGATTGGGCAATAGCAGATCCTGAATGCCCTCAAGTGCAATACACTGTGCTGCGCGATCATTACAGACCAATCCCATATCACAACCTGCTTTTAATGCCGCCTGAATCCGGGCATCAGCACCGCCAGCCACACAGGCAGCCTGCATGCTTAAATCATCCGAGAACAGTACGCCGTCGAAGCCAAGTTCTTGACGTAACACTTTCTGAATCCAGAATTCTGAGAAACCGGCTGGATTTGGATCAACCTGACTATAGATAACATGGGCAGGCATAAGCGCATCGAGTTGTGATTGTAACTGGATAAAAGTCTGCATATCCTTTTGCTGGATTTCTTCATAGCTGCGCATATCAATGGCAGCGGCCACATGCGAATCGGCCTTAACCGAACCATGTCCCGGGAAATGTTTGCCAGTCGAAGCCATACCAGCACGTTTCATACCTTTCAGGAAAGCACCAGCCAGTGGAATAATATCCTGAATATTTTTAGCAAAGCTACGGTCGCCAATCACATCACTAATATAATTCAGATCCAGCACAGGCGCAAAACTAAAGTCAATTCCGACAGCCAGTACTTCGGTGGCCATTAACCAGCCACATTTCTCGGCCAGTTCCAGTGCTTTTTCACGATCAGTCTGGTAAAGCTCACCAAATTTACCCGTAGCAGGCAGCAGGGTAAAGCCCTGTTTCAGGCGCTGTACACGGCCACCTTCCTGATCCACTGCAATCAGAATATCTGGACGAACCTGGCGCATATGATCAGTCAAGGCACGGACTTGGGCAGGAGATTCAATATTGCGACCGAATAAAATCACACCACCGACTTGTGGTGCACCCAAGAGTTCAATATCTTCTTGAGTAAGGGTAGTGCCTGCGATGTCGAGCATCAATGCGCCAATCATATGCGGAATCCATTTTAGAATTTTCGGGGAAAACAATACCTGAATTCTGCAATGATTTGCTACACTTTGTCAGCACAGAATATGATAAAACTACACGACATAAACATATTAAGTTGTTTAAGATGCTGAATACTTTAAGTTCTGCTCGAAAAGCAACACGGTCAAATTGGTCTTGAGGCCAAGGAAGTACGAATTATTTATGAAATTTCAAACAATAGCTTGTGCAGTTGCGATTGCGACAGGCGGATTATTTTTTACCCATGTGGTGAATGATGCAATTGCAGCTGATGGTAAAGAAGTAGTCAGCAAAGCAGTGCTTCAACCTTCTCAAGAACAGGCATTGGTATCCCGACAACTGGCAACTCTCGTTGATCGCCAACATTATTTGAATATGCGTCTGGATGCTCAGACTTCACAGCGTATCTTTGATTTTTATATTGACAGTCTGGATGCAGATCACAGTCTTTTTCTGGCATCTGAAATAGAAGATTATAAAAAACGCTATGGCGCTACTTTCGGTGCCAATCTGAAAGCTGGTAATTTGTCTGGCCCTTATGAAATTCATGCACAGTATCGTGAGCGTTTAGCCCAGTTCTATACCTTTATGCTGGAAGAACTGAAAAAACCGCAAAACCTGAATCAGAAGAATGTATATATCGAAACGGATCGCGAAAAAGCGCCATTCTTTAAAACTCAGGCTGAACAACGTGCTCACTGGTCAAAAATGCTGCTTTCTCAGCTGATTAACCTGACGATCAGTAAGGAAGAAGAGCAAGCTAAGCAGAATGCACTCAAAGCCAATCCAGAACTGGCAAATGGCCAGGATCTGACTGGGCCGGAAGATTTAACACCTGCTCAAACTCTGACTAAGCGTTATACCCGTCAGTTAGAACGTCTTAGCCGGATCAAGAGCGATGATGTACTGGACAAAACCCTCAACGCGATGATGCTGACTTATGATCCGCACAGTAATTATTTCCCGCCTGTAGATGCGATGGAGCTGAACCGTCAGACTACATTGCAGCTGGAAGGGATTGGGGTGTCGATTCGTCCGGAACGTGGTAATGAAGATTACACCAAGATTGAAACCATTGTAGAAGGTGGGCCTGCCAGCAAATCAGGACAGGTAAAATCAGGTGACCGTATTGTTGGCGTTGCTCAAGACGGCGAACAGATGGTCGATGTAATCGGCTGGCCGAGCAATGAAATTGTTGGCCTGATTCGTGGTAAGCGCGGCACCAAAGTAACGCTGAAGTTATTAGGCCCGGGTGCGACCATGGGACAGGCGCGTAATGTCAGTCTTGTACGTGATGTGATTCAGGAAGAAGATGCCGGGGTTAGAACCCGTACCGTTGAAATCCAGCGTGATGGTAAAAAATATCAGTACGGTGTGATTGAAATTCCATCTTTCTATCTGAACTATCGTGCCCGTCGTGCGGGTACCGACTATCGTTCAGTATCAGAAGATACCAATAAAGCTTTGAAAGAACTGGCTGCGAAGAATGTTGCCGGTATTATTGTGGACTTACGCAATAACCCGGGTGGTTCACTTGAAGAAGTGGCACGCATGCTGGGACAGGTCATCAAATCGGGTCCTGTAGTTCAGATTCGTGATGGTAACGGTAATGTCAGCGTCTTTGAAGATGATGATGGCGGCGCACAAACCTATGCTGGCCCATTGGCAGTAATGGTGAACCTGGCTTCTGCATCTGCAAGTGAAATTTATTCAGCAGCAATTCAGGATTATGAACGCGGCATCGTGATTGGTAGTACCACAACAGGTAAAGGAACTGCACAGGTTCAGCTGGATAGCTTGGCGCATGGTCAAGCAACGCTGACTCAGCGTAAATTCTACCGTGTGACCGGTGGTAGTACCCAAAATAAGGGCGTGATTCCGGATATCAAACTGGTCGATATCTATAACGAAGAATTTGGTGAACGTAAGGCTAAAAATGCCCTAGAGTGGGATACGATTCCAACTGCACCATTTAAACGTGAAGGTGTGGTACAGAAATATGTACCGGAACTGGCCAAGTTATCTCAACAGCGTGTCGCTCAGAACCCTCAATTCAAGTATCTGGAACAGCGTACAGCGGCCATGAAAAAAGTCGAAGACCAAAAACGTGTAGTTCTGGATCTGGAACAGCGTAAAGCTGAGTTGCTGGATATCGAGCGTAAAGCTTTAGAAGCTGAAAATGCCCGCCGTGCTGCAACCGGCCTGAAACCTTATCCGAACTGGGAAAGTTATCAGGCTTCTCTGGATGCCATGGTTGAAGCTCGAGCAAAAATGAAAGCCAAAGAGCGTCCAGCATTACCGGAAGAAGAAGCTTTTGTACTGGAAGCCGCGCATGTCTTGGCTGACTATGCTCAAGCACAGTCTAAACAGTAACTTTCACATAAAATAATATGATTTCTAAAAACAGCCTATCTCGATAGGCTGTTTTTTTGTGCAAATAAAATGCAATATCAATTAAATATAAAGTGCTATGTAACTAAATAAAAAAGAAAAATTTGTGATTTATGTCGAATAAAAAAGCTGGAATATTAAAGTTAATCAATTGATAAAATCTCAAAGACTTCTAATATATAAGCTGAATTTTTTATTTTATCGATTCAGGGCAATTTTAAACTCCACTCCAGCTACTGAAGAGATAAAAATATTGCAATAAATTTTGTATATAGCTTCAAGTTTGAAGCAGCCGGGATGAACTCTGAAAAGAGTATTTTATTTTTTATAGGGCGTAAATTTAGCGGGGAATCGTGCGAATACAGCTGCGCAATAAAATAAAAATGATCGCCCAGATGGAACATTTTATATGATTCATGCTCATCATGATGTCAGTCTGCTTATTGGATCGATGGCTGTGGCATTTATTGCCTGCTATTTGACGCTTACGCTTGAGCAGATTCTATTTCGTAATGTGTCGCTAAGGTTGAAAACCCTTATTTTACTGTTTAGCGGTGGCTTGCTGGGACTGGCGATCTGGGGAATGCATTATGTCGGCATGACGGCAGCTCATTTTCCTGATGCTTATGATATCGATACTGCACTCACCTTAAGTTCTTATATGATTGGGTTTGTAGGAGCAACCTTTGCCATCTGGCTCACCACCCGTAAAACCTTGCCTTGTGCCCGTCTGATTCTAGGTGCTGTTCTGATGGGGCTAGGCATGTCAGGAATGTACTATGTGGGGATGCTGGGCCTGAATGTTAAAAATCATGTGACTACCTATCACCCTTTATTAATGATCTGTTCGATCCTGATTGCAACGAGTGGAGCGGGACTCAGCTTCTGGGTGGCATTCAAATATCGACAGGCAGTACAAAGTACGATCCGGATGAAGCTCGTGGTCGCGAGTATGCTTACGTTGACCATTGTCGGGATGCATTATACGGGTATGGCGGCACTCAGTTTTTATGAAGATGCCCATCCATTGAGCCAGATCAGTCATTCCCATTATGACTTGTTATTTTCAGTCATCCTGATTAGTTGTCTGGTACTGGTGACTGCATTTGGTGTAGCCATGCTGGAGTTACGCTTTGAATCACGTAACCGTCAGCTGATGCTGGCCAATAAAGAGCTGGCGAATCAGGCGATTCAGGATAATCTCACCAAACTGCCAAACCGATTATATCTGGTCAAATATGCACAATTGCTATTTTCTGACCGGCAGCAAGATGCCCAGCATGAAATCGCTTTTCTATACATTGACCTAGATCGCTTTAAAGCCGTGAATGATGTATTTGGCCATCACGTTGGAGACCAGCTACTGATTCAGCTGGCTTATCGTATTCATCAAATTCTGGGAGATGATTCCAAACTGCTGTGCATCGGTGGTGATGAATTTCTGCTGGTGCTAGAAAATACTTCAGTAGAACAGGCCTCGAAAATATCAGAAAAGATTCTGGAACTGATTCAGGAAAGTTTCCAGATCAGTGGCAAGACCATTAATATCTCGGGCAGTATCGGGATCACCATGTATCCGAAGCATGGTCAGAATCTGCAGGATCTGCTGATCAATGCAGATGCTGCCATGTTGACTTCCAAGTATCAGGGACGGAATACCTATTCTGTTTTTAATTTCTCGACCGATCAGCATGAAAGCAAAAGCCAGAGCAAACTGATCAATGATCTGTATAAAGCAGTAGAAGAGCAGCAATTTATCTTGGTTTATCAGCCAAAATTTACCCATGATGAGCAGATCTGTGGTGTAGAAGCGCTAATCCGCTGGAAGCACCCATTGCATGGTTTGTTGGGTCCGAACATGTTTATTCCCGGAGCAGAAAAAACCGGTCTGATTATTCCGATGGGCTACTGGGCTTTGGAGCAGGCCTGTAAACAGATTCAGCTTTGGGAAGCTGATCATGCTGATTTTTTCCCGATCGGAGTCAATTTATCTGCAATTCAGTTTGAGCATAAGCATCTGATCAGTACGCTGGAGCAACTTCTGAATCAATATAAAATTGATCCTCAACATTTGATGATTGAGATTACTGAATCGACTGCCATGCATCATATTGATTCGAGTATCCGGGCTTTGCAGCAGTTGCGTCAAATGGGCATCCAGCTAGCGATTGATGATTTTGGTACTGGGCATTCCAGCTTTCTGTATTTAAAAAACCTGCCTGTCGATGAGTTAAAAATTGACAAGGAATTTATTCAGGGTCTGAGTGCAGGTTCCAAGGAAGAAATGATTCTGGAAAGTATTATTCAGCTGGCCATTAAACTCGGCCTGAAAGTAACGGCTGAAGGAATTGAAACTGTGCAGCAAGCGGAAATTTTGACCCGTTTGGGCTGTCAGCAGATGCAGGGCTATCTGCTGGGTAAACCGATGGATGTTGAGCAACTTGAAGCTAGGACCTTTGTTTCTTAAATTCATTAAATCACTATTTAGAATTTTTTTTTATTAAACTAATCAATTGTAAATTATAAAATTTATGTGGTTATCGATTTATAATTTTTAGATTGAGTAGTGAATTCAATCTGCTAAATAAACGAGTCAAAAAAATATCAGTTCAACCGGAAAAGAGAATGGGAAACTACGATTTCTCCAGTTTATAGGGCTGCTTATTGGCTCTAGAAATCTGCTACAATATCGTCAATTTTTTCATATTGATCGTATTTGATCTTGAGCACTGCGGTTCTGCAGTAGGTATTTTCCATGAGTTTTAAAGATGAGTTAGCGGCGCAGGTCGCTCAGCGACGTACATTCGCCATTATTTCCCACCCAAATATTTGACACCATTTCAAGCCCATTTAACCTATTTCAAATATAATAATAAAACCATTGTAAGTACTGTAAAAATATAAAAATATTGTTATTCTTTGTCTGATATGTCTTTCAACCCCGTTCAATAGATTTCAAGTCTAGTCAGTATGTTTGTGTACATATGTGTGTACATATTTTCTAGAATTTTCTATTTGAAAAAAATATGTACACAGGTGGAGTAAAATGCCTTTAACAGATACGTGGCTTAAGAAGAATCTAGATCGTGAACGTTCAGCAATACATACGGAGCCTGATCAAGATGGATTGAGCGTTCGTGTTTCTCAAAAAGGAAAGCTCACTTTCCAGATGCGTTTTCGATATAACGATAAGCAAGCTCGTTTAGACTTGGGAACCTATCCAAATATGAGCCTTAAAGAAGCTCGTATTGAATTGCAGAAAATGAAAGCAATTTTAGAAAAGGGACATGACCCACGTATTCATAAAAAAGTAGAACTTCACAAGATCACAGAGGCTGTAACTTTTGAAGCGTTATTTCGTGAGTGGCATACGAAATATAGTATTCCAAACAAAAAAAATGCAGATCAATATTTGAGATCATTTGAACTTTATGTTTTCCCAAAGTTAGGTAGCATACCTGCTGAGCAAATTACATTACATATGTGGTTAGATTTACTAGAAGAGCAATTTAAACAGTCGCCATCGATAACTGATCGCATTCTTACGAATACAAAGCAGTGTTTGGATTGGGGGATTAATCGAAAATTAATTGAGCGAAATCCCATAAGACATATCACTGGAAAGCGTGACTTAAATATTAAGAAAAATAAAACTGTTCGAGTATTACAAGATGATGAGTTGTCTTTAATTTTTAAAATTTGTGATGAGTCTAGAACATCATTAAGGAATGTTTTATTTCTCAAGTTATGTTTGTTTTATGGTAATCGATATAGTGAGTTGAGGCTTGCACGGAAATCAGATTTTGATTTTAGTAAAAATACATGGACAGTACCGTATGAAAATCATAAGACAGGAGAAAGTAAAGGTGACATTGTTCGACCTATTATTGATGAGATCAAACCGTGGCTTCAGTCTGCAATGGATTTGAGTAATTCTGAATACATTTTCCCACATGAAAATGGCAAAGAGCCAATGGGGCGTAGTGGGCCAACAGATACCCCTTATAACTTCATGCAATTTGCAAGGAAGAATTATAAAATTGAAATGGATCATTGGTCTATGCATGATTTGCGGCGTACAGCAAGGACAAATTTCAGTGCGTTTACAAGTAGGGATGTTGCGGAACTGATGGTTGGTCATGTGATGCCTGGGGAACAGGGGACATATGACTATTATGATTATCAAAAAGAGATGTCGAAGGCTTATAAAAAATGGTGGAAAAAATTAAGTAATCTGTCTAGATAGACAGATTACTCATTTGGTTGTTATTGAAATATTTGATTAGCCATTCGTTAAACGTTTCTTCATCCCAAAGGCTAGTAGAGCCAGCGCATTTCTTAATAGGTTGAGGCATTGGTTGCTCGAACATTTTTTGATTAGGTTGTTGGTAACGCCATAAAGTCGATGCAGAGCAATTTTTGAGTTTGTGGCGAATTTCTTTAGATGTTAAGTAGCCCATATCTTTGATCCTTTTGTGATTATCGCAATTAGAAAAAAGAACTAATTTTTTAACCTTAAATATTGGCTGGAAATCAACCTATAATGTTAAAACTATTAGATCAGTTCATTGATGGGGTAACTATAAAATTTAGAAAATGTTTAAAATAGAGCAGTACGCATATCTGGAAATATAGTAGTATTATGCTATGCAATTATCTGTATTTTAATAAATTATGATTGATAAAAAATTATCAAGGTTAGAGCAGTTTGAGCAGGATATATGGTTAAACTTTTGTTACTACTATCAGTGTGAATTGGATAATGAATTAATAGAAACGGAGAATCAATCATATATTGATCAAAAAGAAAAAATCATAAAAAGAATGCAGCAGAATGATTTTCCATTGAGTGAGCAGTCAGCTTTTCATTTAGAAATGATGGGGGATGTGGTTTCAATCCCTTTCAAGCCATTCCAGATTGCACAGCTTTTAATGCAGATAAATACATTAAGACCTGAGGTGAATAACTTGCCTGCCAAAATTTTCCAAAGGCATTATTCAGATATTTTAATTGCTTATGTGCAAATGCTTGGTGGGGTGGAGTTTATTCAGAACAGTACACTTGCCAAAAGTGCAAAGGCAATCATTGCAGTCAAAGCTCGTTACGACAAGCAGTTATACCCAAGACGTGAAATTATATATCGTATTTTAAGGGAACAAGTGGCACGTCATGGTAAATGGAAGAATCTAAATCAAGCTGTTCATTTTGTGCTTGATGATCTGGTCAAAGCTTTTGAGGTTTACGATATTGAGTGGCTTCAGTCTGAACTTGTGCTTAAGCAAAAAATGCTCAGTGAATTAGAACAGGAGAGTAAGCAGTTGTACGCTAAAGCTCAGTCTGATGGCGTGCGAAGAAAGCCAGCATCAATTGCGAAAAAAATAGAAAAATTACAGCTCGAACTTAATAATCTTAATCAGATACTGAAAGCAAAATATCCTTCTAAAGAGATGGAAAAGTTTGGGTATAAGATGCCTTACAGTGGTGGATACATTGCTGAAACCATCATTCATGAGCTCCAAACTCAGCCCGATATATTGAAAGAAATCTTGTTCTAAAAGTTGGTTTTAATGTGGTTCTGTTAATTAGACCACTTAAGAGGGTGTAAATAATTCTGTGTAAATACAGTTTTAAAAATACTTGGTTACACGCTCTTCAAACATGATACTAAAGCGATTCATGGCAGCTTTCCAATTCTGAATAGGCATCGTCCATTTTTTGCTTGCTGCCATAATTGCTAAATATACCACCTTTTTCACGGAATCATCGTAAGCGTCCGCTGAACACACCTTCTGAATTCATCCTGTAAGCCTTAATTTAACCTGAGTTCGACTAACTCAGGTGGCGTACTAATGGAGTGGAAGGGGTGCTTTTTTTGGGGACGAATGTTAGGTACTGATGGCATTCGTGAAAGTAATATTGTTACCGAATGGATCGGCGATGGACATATTCTTGCTGCCCCAAGGCATATCTTGGATGCCTGGCTTGGCAAACTTATAATTCTTTTGATTTAGTTCCTTGCAGGGCTTTGTTGCACAAAGCTG
>NZ_DCRI01000066.1:0-8743 GCF_002324975.1 Acinetobacter sp. UBA1496
TTCGCAAGAGGTCTAATATATAAAAAATCGAGAAGATTTACGGTTAAAACCTAAAGAACCTCGTATAGAAATTAAAAAACCAACTACACAAGAACCTTCTTACTATTTATTTCAAATGAATAGCTTTGATAGATTATATCTCAAAGTGTTATTCCAAAGAAATTTCGTTTTTCAAAATAAAATTAATATAATATGTGAAGGAAAAACAGATCCTCAACATATTAATATTTTCTTAAAAAATTCTAAAAATTTTTTTAAGAAAAATTATAATGTAATGGCATTTAAAGAAGAAGATCCGTCTTTTTTTTCTAAAGAACTACGCATACAAGGTGGTACAGGCTCATTATGCAGGTTTATAGATGTATATAGCACCTTATTTATGTCCACTAAGAGTTCCAATCTTCCAACCATTCTTCTAGTAGATTCAGATGATGCTGGAAACAGTGTATTTGCTAAAGCAGAGAAAAGATACCCTAAGACTTTTAAATCAGTTAATAACTATAAATATAAAATTAGATTTGCACATGTCTTAAAAAACTTATCTATCAGCTACTTATATTTGACAGGCGTATCATAGCCCCACATTTCTCTCCTTTATTTATGGGGTTACGCATGAAAATGCTTAAAATACTTCTAGCAACTGCAATCGTTGCAACTTCAGCTTCTGCTATGGCTTCTACAACAGTTTCTCCAGTTGCTGCAATGAAAGAACAAGCAAAAACTGTTGCAGCTCAAACTGCTCAACAAGCAACCGCGCCTGTACAAGCAAAAGTAGCGACTGCAACCGTTAAAGCACAAGATACTGCTGCCAAAGTAGCTGCTGAGAAACAAGCGGCTGTCGCTAAAGTAGAAGCAGCTGATGCCAAAGTGGTAGCAGCAAAAGCTGAAGTCGCTCAAAACGTAGAAGCTGCAAAAGCTGCACCTGCAGATATGAAAAAAGTAGCGGATTCTAAAGTAGAAGCTGTGAAAACTGATGCAGCTGTAAAAACTGCTGAAGTAAAAGAAGCAACTGTAGCAAAAGCTGAAGAAGTAAAAGCTGCAGCAGCTCAACCAGCAGAAGCAGTAAAAGCAGCACCTGCCGAAGCAGCTGTAAAAGCCGAGAAAAAAGGCTGGTTCTCTTGGTTTAAAAAATCTGCTTAAGATATTTTAAATCCATAAAAAAAAGATGTCCGAGTGACATCTTTTTTATTTTTAGCTCTCTCTGTTTTAAAGTCAAAAATCTAAAGACCGTATAAATCTCTTATTCGACTTTTTGGGCTAGCATGGTCGCAAAATGCTGCTTGATCCGGTTGCCCTGTTCATCTACACGGTGTAATTCACCTACATTTTCATTATATTTCACCAGATTCCAGCCTTCATAATAGGCACTAAGCTGTCCCGGCTTAAAACTAAACGGAAAGTCTGGCTGTACTGGAATATCATCGGTATCCATCGCACAGACAATCAGGTTATAACCGCCCGGTACTGTCGCCTGCTGCATCTGTGCAATAAGAGGTGGAATGGTATCGGCCTGTAGGAACATCATCACTACCGTACAGCAGATAAAGTCATATTGGCCCTGAATACTGGGGTCAAAATTTAAATCTCGCTGCTGAACCTGAATATTCCCGATTTCTTCGACCTGAATGATCTGTCTTAAGGTCTGCAGACTATTTTCATTCACATCCCAGGCGTCGACTTCAAAACCGTTCTGACTCAAATACAGTGAATTGCGGCCTGAACCACAACCGACATCCAGCGCACAACCACCCTTTAAATACGGCATAGCTGCCAGAATTTCCGAATGGGTCGGGCTTAGCTGATATTTCTTAGTGAAGTAATCCTCAGGTTTGCAGTAAAAACGTAGCTGACATTCTGCATCTTCACTGGCAGAAACAATCTTATGCCACATCTGTGGCTCAATAAACGGCGGTTGCTGCTCTGGCGTAAATACATGTTCTGACTGTACATGACCTGACTGATCCAGCATGGCAAAATACAGCTCACCTTTGAGCACGGTCAGCTTTGCCCAAGTGCCTGCTTTGGTATTGTGCGGCTGCTTGAATCCTTGTGGAATAGCTTGCTGTGACCAGACCGGAAATTCTTTATAACATCTCAGTTGTTGCATAAAAGATTGTGCTCCCTCTTCTCGCTTTCCGTCTGCAAGCATGCTTCTGGATATTCATTTTTCTCAAGCATAGCTGGTTCTATTACCGATGAGAACTGGCACATCTTTGATGTAAGCAAGGCTGATCAACCTCACAGGAAAATATCATGGCATTTAGGTAGAAAAAACCATAAGATCTTTATGCTTAGAGTTTATTCTCCGCTTCTTTAAGTGCCTGCTGATCCACTTGAGTCATTTGCTGGTTGAGCTGCACTATTTCCTGATACAGCTTATTGAATTGCTTTAAGGGTGCATCTTCATAGAACATAAAGGTCTGATTTTTCTTTTCCCATTTATTGTTTTTCAGCACCAGAAATAACTGGTCTGCTTTGGCCAGACTCTGTTTTTCGATTTCAAAAATTGCATGGGCATTATCCTGCTGCTGATTGGCTTTCAGATTATCTGCCAGTTGCTGACGATAGCGATTTTTAATATCCAGCTGTTTCACCTGCTCTAACTGCTGGGTTGCCCGCTGCTGAATTGTCTGTTCATAGCTATCGACAATTTCATGCACGCGCTTCAGCATGGCTTCAGTTTCTTTATAGTCTTGAGCCTGATCTTTGGCTAAGCGGTCAATGTCCAGAAAACGATCCCAGTTCGCTGCTTTGAGGTCACGTAAATACTGATTACGAGCCTCGGCACGATCACGCATCTGACCCAGAATAAACTGGGCCATTACGGCATAATCCCCGTCCAGACGATCATCTTCCAGATCAATCTGAATCGGTTTAGACCAATCCTGTGCCTGCTGCAAAATAGATCCAGTTTTTTCTTCCAGTACCGTTTCATATTCTTGCAAATCGGCCTGCTGTTTCTGCTCTACAGAATTTTGATAAAATAACCAGATCAAAATTGCCAGTACCACTCCAGCGATAATCATAAAAACACGGGGCATCTACACGCTCCAGGTCTGTCATCCAGATCTTGTTGATTTTTTTACACTATGCTTATTTTTCCAGCATAATTCAAGACATAGAGCTTTTCACATTTGTGAACGTGCTTTCTCAATACTGAAAAAATGAATCCAGTAAAAAGCCTGAAGAAAGGAAATAAGTTTTTAACCCACCCTTTCTTCATGACGTGATCTGGCTATACCGAAACTGACTGACCTGATCAGCCTAGCCCATCGGATTGTGTGCTAGCGCGAACCAAAAGGCAGACTGAGCTCAAGCCGATTCGGATCAAACTGTTCCCGGACGATCTGGACATTGGTGGCATTCCGGTCAATACCGAAAGGTTGCAGAATTACATAGATTCCGTTTCTTGGATCTGAAGACTGCAAGCCTTGCACTACTGCCAGTACATATTCTCGGAACACAGTAGGCAAACTGTCCAGATCAGGATTAGGCGCTGCTGCCCCCAGGTCAATATTTGCAACAACATCACCATCGACACTATAAGCTTGGATATCGCGTTCAATTTTCATCAGGCGCATCTGCAAAGCCTTACGCTGGCTGGCACCTTCCTGATAAGGCGTGATTTCAGTTACAGCACGCATTTCAGGCTCTGCCATGACAGTTAAGGTGGGAAGTACTGTTGCTTCAGAATGAGCAGGAGCTGCATGACTCAGTACAGGGAGAGTAAAAGCAGTAAAGGTCAGTATCAGGCCCAAGCTTTGAATGGATTTTAGGAGATTCATCTTATTACCCCTCGGTTGGAAAAGGGAAAGCGTCAGATTAAATCTTACAAGTAATATAGCTTCTTATTGTTAAGTTTGATAAACGGTCAATCGAACTCATTACACCCTCATAAAGCCAACCAGCAAATCAGAAACAAAGCTCCTAAAAAAATATAAATTAATCAGAAGTTAAATTTAAAAAAGCAAAAATCCCCGATTTGCGGGGATTGATTTGTATTACTGGCTCGTCCTTTTAAGGAGATCTTGGAAATTGCGCTACAGGAGATGGATTGTTGTAGTTTTCTAATAAGCCCAGATTCACCTTGTCCAGATTAATCTGTAGTTGAAGACCACGCCCTGGCTGCATGCTGCTGCTTCGATCGATCCCGACATTCTCCAGCAGTGTATACAGCCCTTGGGTTGGATCACTAGATTGTAAGCCTTGGGCAATGGTCATCACATACTGTTGTAGTGCAGGTGACAGTAGACTCAAATCTGGAGCTTGGGTCGGCTTGATATCGAGGTTTGCCAGCACATTTGGATTGACCATGAAATTCTCTGCATCCTTGGTTCCTCGGATTACCTGATGCTGCAAGGCAAGACGATTGGCTTCATTCTCAATAAATGGAACATAGCCAGTTTCATTACTCATTTCAGGTTCAGCCATAATGGTCATCGTCGGCAAGGTAAGCACGTGTTTCTGTTCTTCCGCGTGTACTCCTATGCTCAATGTACCTAACAGAATCCCAAATAAAGATGTTTTTATACTATTCATGGGCTTTCCCCTACTTCAAATTTCACAACCTGAATGCCTTCATCGGTTGCTAAAGTCTGTATTTAATCTAGTTATCTATTAGATTACCTTGATTATTTAGAGAACTCATTCCTGTTCAGATGGATGGCAAAACAAGTTAATTCTTGGGCTGAATCAAAAATTACAGGCAAAAAAAAACCTCAAACAATGTTTGAGGTTTTTTCGAATATGGTGGCGAGACCCAGGATCGAACTGGGGACACACGGATTTTCAATCCGTTGCTCTACCAACTGAGCTATCACGCCGATGCGGTGTATTAAGCCGTATCTGGACACATTAGTCAATCAAAATTATGAAAAAAAAGATTGAGTGTCTGAATTTTGGCCTAAAAAAAAATCCCTGATGGGATCAGGGATTGAAAACTTTAAAATCGTTTTGAATATGGTGGCGAGACCCAGGATCGAACTGGGGACACACGGATTTTCAATCCGTTGCTCTACCAACTGAGCTATCACGCCGATGTCGCGTATTAAACAGTTTCAGCTCTTAATCGTCAAGTACATAACGTATAAAAATCACCAAATGTTTACTTTTCCATCGATTTGCATGTTTATACAGCAATATTTTTCAATATTCTCAGCAAATACCTGACTAATAAAACAAATTGAATCCGTTATTTACAAAAAAAGCAGCCCTAAAGCTGCTTGAAATTTATCTGTATTTAAATTTTTTCAAGATTTGCCAGACAGCGGTGAATGGCCCCACATCCCGGTACGAATGCTTTTACTCCTTTTTCCTCTTCCATTCGGCATGCCTCACTCACCAGCCTTTCTGCAACCCCGCGTCCACGGTTGGCCGGATGCACCACAATATTTTCCAGGGTTCGGCTTTCGCCTTGTCCCGTGCACCAGATGGCGCCGATGATTTTGGTGTTAAATTCTGCGGTATAAAGTAAGGTATACTGTGCAAGGTTTTGCTCTAGATGTTCAATGGCATCTGCCCCATCACTAAATTCAGGGCTAGTGTCATACAGTCGCTCAAGCTGGCTGCGCACTTCGTCATTTTCTAGAGAAGTATAAGCATGTACGGTAATAGGCATTGATAAACCCTCCTGAGCAATCTAATATGCGGTGACGTCGTCACGGCGAAAATATTTTCTACATCAATCATTTTGACGTATTTGAGGAACGTGTCTATGACAGATCGTATCAGTGAAGTGGTAAGAAATACCAACGAAACCAAAATTCGAGTTCGTTTGAACCTCGATGGTACTGGTCAAGGCACTTTAAACACTGGTATTCCATTTTTAGATCATATGATTGATCAAATCAAGCGACATGGTCTGTTTGATATTGATATTCATTGTGATGGAGATCTGGAAATTGATGACCATCATACCGTAGAAGACTGTGGTATTACCTTAGGTCAAGCGTTCGCTCAGGCTTTGGGTGATAAAAAAGGCTTACGTCGTTATGGACACTTCTATGCGCCGCTTGATGAATCTTTAAGCCGTGTCGTGGTGGATCTGTCTGGTCGTCCGGGTCTGTTTATGGACATTCCATTTACCCGTGCCATGATTGGCCGTTTTGATGTAGACCTGTTCTCTGAGTTTTTCCAGGGCTTTGTCAACCACTCGCTGATGACTGTACACATTGACAACCTGAAAGGTAAAAACAGTCACCATCAGATCGAAAGTGTATTTAAGGCATTTGCCCGTGCACTGCGTATGGCATGTGAAGTTGATCCACGTGCTGCGAATACTGTTGCTTCAACCAAAGGTACCTTGTAATGACCCGTATTGCCCTTCTTGACTATGGCATGGGAAACCTACACTCAGCAGCCAAAGCACTTGAACACGTCGGTGCAACGGTAGATGTGACAAATGATCCAAAACTGATCGCCCAAGCCGACAAAATCGTTTTTCCGGGTGTGGGTGCAATGCGTGACTGTATGCAAGGCATGCATGAAGCCGGAATTGATGAAGTCGTACGTAATGCCGTGTTCAACAAACCAGTATTGGCCATCTGTGTCGGCATGCAGGCCCTGATGCAACGCTCTGAAGAAAATGGAGGTGCGGATGCACTGGGCATTTTTGCAGGCGAAGTCAAACACTTCCCGGAAATGGCAGGTTTAAAAGTGCCACATATGGGCTGGAACCAGGTACATCAGGCCGATCCAAGCCATCCAATGTGGAAAGATATTGCTCAGGATGCTCGTTTCTATTTCGTGCACAGTTACTATGTGGAACCGCAAGATCCAAGTATCGTGGCAGCGACCTGTAACTATGGTATTGATTTCTGTACTGCCCTGCATAAAGATAACCTGTTTGCGACTCAGTTCCATCCGGAAAAGAGCCATACTGCAGGCCTTCAATTGCTAAAAAACTTTGTGGATTGGAATATCTAGCCTAATACATTCAAAAAGCTCGCATCATGCGGGCTTTTTTTATGGGCTACAGTTTAAAATTTTATTTTTGAAAAATAATTCACATCCAATCTTCTTGCTCTCTAAGGTATGCTCTATTCAACCTGAATATTCATCAATGGAAGATACTTTAATCATGGATACACAGCCAAATGATGTCATACCGAGTAAAGAGACAATAGCGACTTTTCTACCTTTTCAAAATATCACACCTGAAAATATTGTGGTGATTAACAGCATTCAGCAATGTGAAGCTCTACGTGAAGAACTTGAGCAGATCTCGGTGTTTGGTCTGGACACTGAGTCCAAACCCACATTCAAGGTCGGTGAAGTTTCTACTGGTCCGCATCTGATTCAGCTGGCCACTCTGGAAAAGGCCTACCTGTTTCAAATGAATATTGCCATTTGGGATTTTCTGAAACCGATTTTTGCCAATCGAGACCAGATTAAAGTTGGTTTTGGCCTAAAAAATGATGCGCATCTTTTCCGTAAAAGAGGCATTGAGCTAAACAGTGTGATTGAACTGTCAAAGTGCTTTGGGGTGTTTGGCATTAAAAATCCTCTTGGATTAAAAAATGCCATGGCTTTGCTATTTCAGGTGAATTTTCCTAAATCGAAACGGGTCACGACATCGAACTGGGCGAAAAAACATCTCAGTCAGGCACAGATTGAATATGCGGCTGCAGATGCCTATGCACCTTTACTGGTCTTTGAAGAATTGCTGCACCGTGGCTTGGGTCCCAAGGAAGTTCCCAATACTTCACTAAAATTGAAAATTCGCCCGCATTCAAACATTTGAACGAACAAAAGATTAACTTCCTAGCGAAATATCATTTTGATATCAGACTTCCTCAGGGGTATTGGAATAAATAAAAAAATTGAAGAATAAAATCCTGTCACTCCAGCATATCTTCAGACAGGTTTTCTTTTTTCATACCGTTTAAGAGTTAGAAATTTCGACTTTATTTGCTAAGATGAACTTACTGAAATTCATTCTAAAGATTGAGCAAGGAGCGAAAGCATGCTGATCATCCCTGCAATTGACCTGAAAGATGGCAAATGTGTCCGTTTAAAACAAGGTCGTATGGAAGACGATACCGTATTTTCTGACGATCCGGTGGCAACAGCACAGCATTGGGTAAATGAAGGCGCTCGCCGCTTGCATTTAGTAGATTTAAATGGTGCTTTCGCAGGTACACCGATTCATAAGCCAGTGGTAGAGGCCATTGCCAAATCACAGCCAGAATTGCCTATCCAGATTGGTGGCGGGATCCGCTCACTGGAAACTATCGAGCATTATCTGGAAGCAGGTGTATCTTTTGTGATTATTGGTACAAAAGCAGTGCAAAATCCTGAATTTGTAGAAGAAGCATGCAAAAAATTTGCAGGCCACATTATTGTGGGTATCGATGCCATGAACGGCATGGTAGCCACTGATGGCTGGGCGAATGTCACTGATGTAAAAGCGACTGATCTGGCAAAACGTTTTGCGGATGCTGGCGTGTCTAGTATTGTTTATACCGATATTGCCCGTGATGGCATGATGCAGGGTGTCAACATCGAGCAAACCGTACATCTGGCACAATATTCAGGTCTGCCTGTGATTGCTTCAGGTGGCGTAACCAATATGGATGATGTACGTAACCTGAAAGATCAGCCTGGCATTTTAGGTGCGATTACCGGTCGTGCGATCTATGAAGGCACTTTAAATCTGCGTGAAGCACAATTATTGCTGGATGAACAAGAAGCGCTATAATAGCGTCTGCTGAAAAAGAGGTCTGTGGACCATTGCTGTCCCACA
>NZ_DCRI01000015.1:0-2807 GCF_002324975.1 Acinetobacter sp. UBA1496
TCGTTATCCTTGCCGACGATATAATAGAAACTACTAGCTGTACGCCATGTATTTATATACTGATTTCGATCAGCAACTGATTAATGAACGTGTTGCACAGTTCCGTGACCAGACGGAACGTTATTTAGCGGGCAAATTGACGGAAGATGAATACCGTCCGCTCCGCCTTCAAAATGGTCTTTATGTACAACGTTATGCGCCAATGTTGCGTATTGCGGTACCTTATGGCCTGATGAATTCTAAACAACTTCGTAAAGTGGCTGATCTGGCGAAAGAGTATGATCGTGGCTATGCGCACGTTTCAACCCGTCAGAATATCCAGTTTAACTGGTCTGCACTAGAGAACGTGCCTGATATGCTGGCTGAACTGGCAACCGTGCAAATGCACGCGATCCAGACTTCAGGGAACTGTATCCGTAATACTACCACTGACCAGTATGCAGGTGTCGTGGCAGGTGAAATTGCAGATCCACGTCCAACTTGTGAATTGATCCGTCAATGGTCAACTTTCCACCCGGAATTTGCTTTCTTGCCACGTAAGTTCAAGATTGCGGTATCTGCGCTGGAAGAGATTGACCGTGCAGCAACTTCATTCCACGATATCGGTGTCTATATCGTGAAAAATGAAGCAGGCGAGATCGGCTATAAAATTAAAGTGGGTGGCGGCTTGGGCCGTACGCCAGTAATTGGCAGTTTTATTCGTGACTTCCTGCCACGTGAAGACCTGATTGCTTATCTTGAAGCGGTACTACGTGTGTATAACCTGCACGGCCGTCGCGACAACAAATACAAAGCACGTATCAAGATTCTGGTAAAAGCATTAACGCCAGAAGTTTTTGCTGAAAAAGTTGAAGCCGAATTTGTACATACTGTTAAGACATTAAAGATTGATGCTGAAACACTGGCGAAAATGGATGAAAACTTCACTCCATTTGACTACCAAGATTATGCGGATGAAGACTTCACTGAACTGTTTGCCCAGTATCCGAAGTTTAAGCAATGGTTCAATATCAATACCAATGCACATAAAGTGAAAGGTTATCGTATTGTCACGATTTCACTGAAACGTGCGGGTATTGCACCGGGTGATGTGACCACTGAAGAAATGAACCTGATTGCAGATCTTGCAGACAAGTACACCTTCGGTGAACTGCGTACAACTCACGAGCAAAATATTGCGCTGGTAGATGTACCACAAAAAGACTTATTTGAATTGTGGCAGACGCTGGATCAGCATAACCTGGCACGTGCGCATATCGGCTTCTTGACTGACATTATCTGCTGCCCAGGTGGTGACTTCTGCTCATTAGCAAATGCAAAATCCATTCCAATTTCTGAAGCAATTTCACGCCGTTTTGATGATCTGGATACCATTTACAACTTGGGTAAACTGGACCTGAACATTTCAGGTTGTATGAATGCCTGTGGTCATCACCACGTGGGTAACATCGGTATCTTGGGTGTAGATAAAAAAGGCGCTGAATTCTATCAGATCACTTTAGGTGGTAATGCGGATCATGATGCCTCTATTGGTGACATTCTTGGGCCATCATTTGCTGCAGAAGTGGTGCCGGATATCGTAGAAGAAATTCTGAATACTTATCTTGACTTGCGTCAGGATGGTGAAGAGTTTATCGATACTTATCGTCGTGTCGGCATTCAACCATTCAAGGAGCGCGCATATGCTTAATACCGCACTACAAGTGCTCTCTAAAGATGGCACAATTGCAGATAACACTTACCAGCTAATTGGTGAAGATGGTGTATTGCCACAGGGTGATGTAGTTCTGACTGTAGAGCAGTTAGACCAGATTGCCAATATTACTGGTAAAAAAGCATTGTACTTAACGGTTGATGCTTCACCTGAAACTAATGAATTTCCGCTTGAGCAACTTGATGCGATTTTTATTGAGTTTGCAGGTTTTAATGATGGCCGTGGTTATTCATTTGCTGCATTGCTTCGCCGTCAAGGTTTCCAGGGTGAGCTGCGTGCGACTGGTGATGTGTTCAAAGATGTCTTGAACTACATGAAGCGTTCTGGTTTCGATACTTTTGTCATTAAAGAAGGTAAAGATATTCAGGAAGCAGCTGCAGGCTTGGGTGATTTCACTAATCCGTACCAAGCTTCAACAGCAGTACCAACACCGAATTATCAAACTGGAGCTTAATTCGTCTTCAACTAAAAAAGCCTCCATCTGGAGGCTTTTTTGTATTTAAATCTTAGGGTGCACGTTCTTCAAGTAGGCAGTTAATCATCCATTGCACTCCGAATTGATCCGTAAAGGCACTATAAAGCGCACCCCAAAAGGTTTTTTCTAAAGGCATTTCGATTTGACCATTCACCGATAAAGCTTCATAGAGTCGTTTGGCTTCATCCTGTTCATTGGCACTTAAAATAATCGCAATATAGTGATTAGTACCCTTACTAAATGCTGGTATATTTTCAGTACAGAGTTTGTCATTGATATCAGAACCCATGAGTTCTGTGTATTCATTAATTGGAAGTGAGATATGTAAAATCAGATTTTTTTCTTCATTTGATAAATCAATTCCTTGCTGCCCAGGCGTATCTCCATAACGGGTTAGACTAGAAAATTCGCCACCAAATACCGAACGATAAAAGGTAAAGGCAGCTTCGGTCTCACCCTGGAAATTAAGGTAATGATTAAGTCGCATGTAGGATTCCTTTTCTTGTTCTGAATCCCTTTAATTTACGCCTTGAACTGAATTTGATTGATAAAGAAGCTTTATGAAAATGTAATTAAAAGAATTTAATTTATGGACAGAGGCGGATTCAAGCAGCAAGT
>NZ_DCRI01000076.1:0-19409 GCF_002324975.1 Acinetobacter sp. UBA1496
GCAGTTAAAAGAGCTACTTGAACTTCTGGTGAACCAGTGTCGTTTTCAGCGCGAGCAAATTTAGCAATGATCTCTGCGCGATCTGCGTTTGTTAAAGCCATTCGATTTCTCCGAGATGCTTATATATCTTGATAAAAATCAAAGTAATGAGAATTCAATACATTGACTGCCGTGCATCACTACAGCAAGTTGCATATTTTAAGGGAAATTGCGTCAGATTGCAAAAATAGATCATGAATTTTGATGGTATTGGCTGCCAGCTGCCTTGGCTTATTTACTGATATGAATAAATTCCATATGGTTCAATTTACACATAATTTCAGGAATTGGACTTGATCTGGCTTATGAGTAGCTGTTTAGATAACTGCAGAAATTAACTGATCTTTTTATATTTAAAATATTTCTGGTCGCGCTTAGAAATAAATGATAAAAAAAAGCCCGAGTAAACTCGGGCTTTTTCGCGCTGTAGTTTCTTCTATTATCATTTTTTATTTATTGTTTTTTTAGTGCGTTTTACGCTTTATTATTTTCAAATCTTCCTGACTAAAAATAACTTCCTTGTGTGGTAGATTTTGCCATATTGTCGAAATGCTCATAGAGGCATTTATCCTCACTGGCTGTAAGCCATTACGTACAAAATTATCATCGAAATTTGCAAAATATTACACTTATATATCTTTTAATTACGCTATTTACTTAAATTTACTTATTCTGCCAATTTTATCGTTCTATAAGATTACGGCAAAATTCTATTAACGGCAGATATAAAAAAGCCTTGTAGTCTCTCCCAAAACTACAAGGCTTAGCGGCTGTAAGCTTCCTCTTTCACTTACTTCACTGTAAGTTCGCTGTCTGGTGACATTCTTGTTCTTATTATGCGATTTATACCCAACTTTCCGTGTTGAGTTCTTTTGTGTGACCAATCTTCTCAAAAACCGATTAAAAGCTCCATGCGCCAATTTCCTGAATCCATGTAAGCATTTACCTACAAAAGTTATTTATTTTTTGCCAATACATTATTGCATTGTTCAAGTATTTTTTTGCTTAAACCACTCATTCGTGTGGTTCTTACACATAGCGCTTGTGTAAAAGCATCACGATCTACCAGCAAGCTCACGACTTTTTTAGCTCGAGTAATCGCTGTATAAATCAGTTCCTTACTCAGTAAATTTTTGGCTTGTTGATCAAGTACTACAGCCGTATGAGTAAATTCTGAACCTTGCGATTTATGAATCGTCAAAGCAAAAGCTGTTTCTATACTTTTTGGCAGGCGTGTCGCCAGCACCCATTTTTCCAGACTCGGGAAATATACTTCAAATTGTGATTGTCCTTCTTGTTCTCTCCAGAAACAGATTCCAATATCACCATTGGACAGACCCAGCTGATAATCGTTATAAGTCATCATCACTGGTCGGCCGGTATACCAGTCGCCCTGTTTTAACTTGCCTACACTGGCCAGAAAACGCTGTTCAATCTGCTGATTGATTTTATTCAAACCCAGATCACCATGCCGGATTGCGGTGAGAATCCGGTAATGATCAAAGTGCTGAATTGCCTGCTGCACATATTGCTCGAAATCAGTCTGATCCTGAGCCTGTTTGATCGCGTCCGCATAAGCCTGATAGCCATACATCAGTTGATCATAATATGGGTCTAATTGGAGACCTGTAGTTGGGTTTATTTCTGGCAGATATTGCAGTTGCAGCTGGTCAATCTCTACCTGGTCCAGTGCAATTACTTGCAGCTCACTCGCAGCAACCACTTGCTGTTCAAACTGGTTTAAAACTGATGCTGGAACATGCTCCTGCTGGATAAAGTATGCCATCGCACCAATTCGGGCGCCTGAGGCAAAACGGCGCGTCGTGATTAAATTGACCCGGTTATCTGCCAGAACAGAAGTCTGCTGCAAGTCTGCCAGTACAGTGCCGACATCCACCGAGGCCAGTTGGTCTGCATCGCCTAACAGAATTAAGCGGGCTGAATCTGGCACTGCAGCAAGGAGCATCTGTGACAGGCTTAAGTCCAGCATGGATGCTTCATCGACCACGATCACATCATAAGGCAAAGGCTGCTTGGCATGAAACCGGGAGCGTCCCAACCGCCCCAAGCCCAGTAAGCGGTGCAAAGTAACAGGTTGAACCTGCTTTAAAGTCTCCAGCTCAAAAGCTTGTAATTTTTCACTATGTAAAGCTTTCTGCAAGGCTTCCTGCATCCGCTGCGCCGCTTTACCCGTCGGAGCGGCCATCGCAATCCGGATATTGGGTAAGGCTTCATGCAGTACCGCAATCATATGTGCCAAGGTATAGGTTTTACCTGTTCCTGGCCCACCAGTAATAATATTCAGTCCCTGCTTAGCGACCATTTCCAGCGCTTGCTTTTGCTGTGGATCTGTCAGGAGGTTATGATCACGCTCACTTAAATTTACTGGCGTGATGGCTTGTGACTTGATCCGGGCGATCTGGGTGGCGACCGCCTGCTCCAGCTGCCAGTAGCGGTATAAATACAATTGCTGGTTTTCAAAAATAAAGGGTGCAATACCCTGAGCCTGCTGACTCCGATCCAGCACCAGATGATGCAATAGAGCTGTTTGCTCGGCACTGGCCGGAATACAACTATTACCCTCCTGCATCGCCTCAAGGAGCTGCTGAATCAGCAATTTTGCGGCAGCATCAAAAGTCGCCGAACTGAATGGTGGCTGACATAGATAGTCAATCCAGGCCATTAAATGGGCTGATTGCTGAGACACGTGAATTTGCTCATTTTCCACACAGTTATCCTCAAAGTTATCCACAGGATAATCTTCTGTTTAAACTCTTAAAATTTTATAAATCATCAAAATTATGCTGATTTTTTCTGCTCAAAATAGCCCAGAATTTCATCCAGTTTTAGAATAAATTCCAGACTAGGCTGCCAGTGATAAGCGCCTTGTTCAGCCTGACCATTCATACCGCGCAGATACAGATAAGTCGCTCCACCTAGATGCTGCTGCATGTCATATCCCTGCATGTTCACGCTTAGATAACGATGCAATGCCACCAGATATAATGCCGCTTGCAGCCAGTAACTGGAGTGAGTCATATTCTGCTGGATGGCCTCGGCCGTGTAATGCTGCTGATCCGGCCCGAGAAAATTGCTTTTATAATCGGCAATATGATAGCGCTGCCCATCAAAATAAACCAAATCGATAGATCCGGTCAGATAGCGTGCTGATTTTGCCTCATTAAAATCAGGCATGAGAATATCATGCTCGGCAAACAGGTGCTGGATCTGACGAATCTGTAACGGCACATCGGTTAAAGACAGGTAAAACGGGAATTCAGACAAATAAGTACCTTGCTGCAACTGCTCCAGGCTGAACTCTGCCTGTAGGGGTGCAGCCAGAATTTCTTTGAGCCAGTCATGAACCCGATTGAGCAGAAGATCTTCAATCATCTCATCAATGAAATGATCGAATGCCTGCTGAAAAACGGTTTCTACATCCAGTTGTGCTGCTGTCTCAGCAGGCGTCATCTGCGCCATTTCCTGTTCGAAAAACTGGATAAAAGGCTCATCATCCAGTTCTGTAACATAGCGTTGAAACTGCCCTAAGAAGTTCAACCATTCAGAGTGATCGAATGTTTGAGCGGAACGGAAAAACTGCTGCCATTCCTGACGATAAGCTTCACTCTGATCATGCAGGCGAATTCCGGTCAGGATTTTATAATTCAGGCTGGAGAGTACTTTTTGCATACTCTGCTGCAATTTCTCCGGCTGCATTTGACCTTGACGGGCCACCTGACTGAACAGGGTCTGTAAATTCACACAGGCCGTCTGATAGCCCGGAGTAAATGCCTGCTGTAACAATGAACGAACATGAAAGGCCTGATGAAATTTCTCTTTCAGTTCCTGCCAGATCTGTGGTGCCGTATTTTTAAAACGGCGACGGATTTCCAGATTCCAGTAACTGCGATCCTGAAAATCGATATGCTCAAAAATACTGTGCAGGAAAGTTCCCGCCACCGTGCCTTTTGGAAAATTTAGCTTGATCCAGTCCAGTGGTTGACTGGCTACCTGCTGTTCTAGTTCCAGCAGATTCATTTCATCTGCGGCACTGTCTGGACGTTCAGAAGCGATGACTAGATCATCCTGCAATATTGCCTGATGCGGGAGATGCTTTGACAGTGCAGTAAAACTGGTTTTGGTCCGCGGATAGAACTGTCGCTCCGGTAAAGGATGAGCCTGCATCTGTAACGGTGCTTCTGTCTGTTTTGCCACAATTCTAGGCGGCTCAGAAGCCAGAGGTGGTTCAAGCAGACTTAAGGCATGCTGAAAGACCGCCTCACCTTGTCCACGCCAGAACGCCAGACCTGAATCCGCCTGTCCGCTCTGATCTTGCAGCATGGCATAAACCCGGTGACTGGCCCGGGTCAGTGCCACATACCAAAGCCGGTGATTTTCTGCGGCATTCCGAGCCGCATTTTGCAAAATCGCCTGCTCATGCAAGTCCTTATGATTGACTGCAATCACCCGGGATTGTTCCAGTACATTTTCCGCAGCTGACAGGGAAAAGTTCAGATTCCCCTTATTTACATCAAAAGGTGCATCGGCACCCAACAGGAACACTACTTTGAATTCTAGTCCTTTGGAAGCATGGATGGTTAAAAGCTGTACCCCATGATCGCCAGAGAGTTTGCGTTCTTTTTCGTTGTCCTTGCCGGAAGGTGATTGCAACTGACGCAAATACCAGTGATACAGCTTTTGAGCACCCTGATAATATTCACTTTGCTGACACAGAATTTCGGTCAGATGACGTAAATTCACCACTACCCGTTCATTGTCCAGACTCTGACTCGCGACCAGATTAGTCCAGACCTGAAATAGGTTTAAGGCATAATTCCAGGCCGTCAGAAACCCTTTTTCAAACCACATTTCCCGGATGGCATCAAAATCGGCAATATAACGGCTTAGACCTTCACTCTGCTCTTGCAGTTCGATTAGCTTTTTCAGGTTAAAACCCAATAAACGGGTCAATAAGGCACGTTTGACTTTGGCTTCATTAAAAGGTTCCATGATCGCGGTCAGAACAGCTGCAACATCCTGAGCCACCGGGCTGGCAAAGACGCTCTGCTTGGATTCCTTATAACAGGGAATACCCATGCATTGCAGACACTGCTTGACCTGTTCCAGCGCATAATGGCCAAAACTGAGGACGGCAATATCATCTGCTTTTAAGTGCTGAACGTTGTCACCTTGCTGGAAATATAGTTGCTGCTGTTCAGACTGATTTAATAACTGGCGAATTTTCCAGACCACCTGATCGGCTTCAACGTCCTGTTCACCGAGCTGAATCCAGCGCAGTGGATACGGATTACTCAGCGTTTTATCGATTAAATCCGGATGGGGCCTGCTTCCCGCCTGAATCAGAGTGTAATGCACCTGTTCACCAAAATCCATCTGGCGTTGAAACAACGCGTCCACCACCTCGACCAGAGGTTTTACCGAGCGATGGTTCTGGATCAAGGTGTATTCACGGCCCTGCTTTTTCAGCACATCAGCACGCGCCTTGTTATAGGTCAACATGTCGCCGCCACGGAAACCGTAAATCGCCTGTTTCGGGTCCCCGACCATGATCATACAGCCGGCTTTTACCCGGTTCGGATCGCGCCAGATTTTAGCCAGCAGATCATCCTGATCCTGATTGGTATCCTGAAACTCATCCACCAGAATCAGTGGATAACGCGCCTGTACAAACTGGGCAAAACGCTGACCTTGCTGTCCCTGTAGAGCTTCAGCCAGAGTACGGATTTGTTGGGAAAATGTTGTTTCACCCTGTTTTTGCAAGGTTTGTGGCAGACGGTTCTGCACACTGCGAATAATATGATATTCAAGATAGGTGGTCAGCTGCTTCAGCTGTGCATCCATCTTCTCTTTGACTTCGCACAATCCATCAATGGCTTGAATCAGATTATTATGTAGAATCTGCTGCTGCTCTGCTTCCGGACAGCTTTTGTTAAACACTTGAGTCGTCGGCTGAAAATCGGTTTTCTTACGGCGCAAATAACACAGATTCAATAAGATCGCATGCAGTTCTGGATCAAAAAAGCTCATCACGCCTTTGATTTTCAGTGCCGCCATCCAGGTCATAAAGTTTTCACAAACGTCACTTAATCTGGTCAAAAAACTTTTATGAAAATACTTGGGAGAATTCTGGCAATACTCCCGAATGATCTCAATTTCATGTTCATGTACATCGAACAGGCGCTGGATGCAGTGCTCTAGTTCAGCCAGATCCCATTCGACTTTTTCTACCTTCTGAAAGTATTGCACACGGAAATTCAAGGCATCACGAACTAGTCCGGTATAGTGTTCTACTGGTTTCAACAGGTTTTGCAGATACAGATGATTGACCATATATTGCGGCTGCTGCTGGATCCATTCCCGCAGTACATCATGAATCAGCTGCTGAATGTACAGGTCCTGATCTTCAGTCAGTTCCGCCCGTTCAATCCTGCCGCTTTCAAAGGCAAATTCACGCAATAATTTCTGGCTAAAGCTGTCCAGAGTCCCGACAAACAGCTCATCTAGCTGGTTCAGTACCAGACGTAAACGGCGCCGGGCGTAATCCATGCGTGAGCCATAATCTTTCAACACCTGCTGGAACAGCGGATCCGATTCAGCCTGGATTTTGGCGGTGATTTCGACTGAATTCAGCTCCTGATGACGCTGAATGAAGGCCAACGTTTCCTCGACTCTGAGACGTACCCGGTTTTTCAGTTCAGCTGTGGCCTTACGGGTAAAGGTAGTGGCAATGACCTGATGCGGATAATACTGATCCAGAAAAATCCGTACCATCAAACTGGATAAGGTATAGGTTTTACCCGTACCCGCGGAAGCTTCAATCCAGTGCAGGCCGCTAAAGCGCATGTCCTGAATCGGATTGGTTGAAATCTTTTTGTTCTGGTTGGGTAACATGGTCATTATTCTTTTATCCATTCCAGATATTCATGAATCGGTGCATATAACGCATGAGCAAAGTCATGGCAGCAGCGTTGCAAGGCCAGATCCGGGTCCTGATCCTGCAAAATAAACTGCCAGTCCTGATGTAGCTGAGTAGATTCATCTGAGGTCAATGGTTTGGCACTTTCATAGCTGTTGTTCCAGGCCTTTAGCAGTTCCTGCATCTCGGCAATGGTAATCTGCCCCTGTTCATTTTTAGTCCATTCCCAGGCCTTTTTCATCAGCAATTCGGCTGGCAATACCAGCGGCTGAGTCTGTCCCACTTTCCAGGCTTTCAGCCAGGCCTGTAAATGATGACGTGCCTGACTAGAACGCAGTCCAGAGAATTTCAGGGTTTTATTGCTGAAAATGACAATCCGTTCCAGCTGTGGCGACAACTCGTCATTATTCAGATAGGCCAGCCAGAGCAAATATTCCAGCCAGACCTGTGCTCGACGTTTCTCTGAAGCCGAAGAAGACTGCATGCTGAGCCAGTAACTGCTGTGCGGCACTTGTGGCAAGGTAATATGGATCAGCAGCTCAGGATTATATTGCCAGGTTTGCTGCGTTACAGGTGTCAGTTCTTTATTTAGTTGCAATAAACGTTCTTTCAGTGATTGCTGTTCCTGCTGACTGCTGAGCCAAGTCGCTTCCTGAGTTTTTCCGACCGGCAAGCGGTCCAGCATCAGCTGTGGCTCAATCTTTTGATCCTGTTGCAGCAGAAAATCCCGAACCTGATACTGTTCCAGTTTATTCAGCAATAAGGGTTCTCGTGAACTTGGCAGATCGGCATATCTCACACTGGAAATACCGACACTTTTCAGGAATAGGCGTGCCGGGAAAATCATGTCACGAATCCACTCATCCCCTTTGAGCACCCGGATTTCTTTCTGCATCAGTGCCGGATAATGGGCATTGATCCAGCTGCTGCGCTTGCCCTCTGCACTGCGAATATATTCTGCTACAGCAAACCACTGAGTCTGATAACGTGGAGTATGAGATTCCACATAACCGATCGGGTCAAAAGGCTGTAATGAATGCACATGATAGAGCTGACGGATATGCTTGGCCACGCTCAAACCATTGAGCTCAACCGTTTCATCGACTTCAGCATCGGGCTGGTCTGAGTGACAAATCAAGGCAATATGCTGGATCAGTTCCTGCAATGAAGTGGATGGATCACGTGCTTCTCCGTCATCAACATCAAAACCATTATAGAATAGCCATAAATTGTCCTGCGCCAGTAGCAATGCATCCAGAAAAGCACCCTGGTCATCATCCAGACGGGAACGATCCCCTAGTTGCGGCTTTAGGCTGTTCATCAAGTCAAATGGCACCTGCTGATTCCGGCTCGGGAATTTACCGGTATCCAGATTTAGCATCACCACCAGCTTATACGGCAACGGACGGATCTGGCCGATTTGACTAAAGGTAATTTGTCCGGTCGGCTCGGCCTGATCCAGTTGCATCTCCAGCGTATTCTGAATTTCTTCCAGTACATAAGGCAATGGCAGACTTAAGGCGACCAGCTCCTGGCTGGCCTGCGGATCATCCTGATCATGGTAATCGGCCAACGTCAGCATCCGCATCTGCTTGTCAATGATTTCTGCGACCGTCTTTAAGGACTTAACCCCGGCTTCACGGAACTCATTCAAGTCTTCACGCAGATATTCCAGCCAGGTTTTTACCGGGGTACGTTGTCCCTTTTCATGCAAAATCAGCCAGTCACGGCGTTGTACCAGATCCTGATAAATCTGGATCAGAGTCGAAATGAGAGGAAAATCACTACTCAAGACCTGAGCATAGCTTAAGGTGTCCTGAAACAGAGCATGTTCTGGCACTGCAAGTCCAAGTGCCAGCCGATCCAGCGCAAACTTAAAACTGAAGCGGTAGTCTTCATCACCGGCAGTCAGGCTTTGCTGTAAATGCTGCTGATCCAGACCGCGTTTAAAGCCCGCTTCACCCAGTAACTGCAACATGCGCTCAACTTGGGTATAGTCCAGTGCATAAAGTTGCTGGGTGGCATTCAGGCTGAGCCAGTCGGCAAAATCTTCAATACTGAAACGTCGATGCACCAGCTGAATCCGGCCCAGTACCGCACGCCAGGCATTACTGACATCGAGTCGGGACACCCCGGCAATCTGGATTGGCAGATACAGGCTGTCTTTTTGCAGACGCTGACTATTGCCTTCCCGTTCTCGCGGTGGTGGTGCAAAGACACTCCGAATCGCCGGCTCCAGCTCTTTCAAGTTCGGGGCCAGCACCAGAATATCGCTCGGCTGACGTGGGGCATCTTCGGTACCTTGAGCCAGCCAGTGAATCATTTGTTCTTTTAAAACTTCCAGCTGGCGCAGTGAAGAATGGCAGACATGAAGCTGCACCGAATCATCGTCGGGTTTAAGCGGATACTGGTGTTTTTCCGGTTCCAGCAGGTACAGAATATCCGACTGGATCTTGGCCAGCAATTTGTCTTGATACTCATCCACGAAAGCATCAGCCCAGAGACCTTCTTCACCTGAAGACAGTTTAGACAATAACGAGAAATGATCACGCGCCTGCTTGCCAAAGCGGGTCAGCAAGGGATGCCGCGATTCCCGGTCTTCGGCATTAAAGTTCAGCTGAAAAGCAGCAAAGAAATGCTGGATTTCGGTATCAGTCGGCAAACGTCCCTGAGATTTTTCAAATTTCTTGATGAAACGTTCCTGCACGCCAAGGTCATAACGTGCTTTCCAGTCCGGATCGACACTATCGGCCCAATATTCCTGTGATGGGTTAAAGTGGAAAATATAAATATCGATGTATTGGCCGAGACGGCGCAAGAAATCCAGTTGACTCGGTGGCAATTCTAGCAAGGTAAAGACCACGACCTGTTGTGGCAAACGTTTTAAAGCCTGTGCCTGAGTATCTTCATTTTCCAGACGTTCCCAGTACATCTGTTCGATGTCCAGAATCTTGGCATAATCATCCTGAAAGACATGCTGCCACAGCCAGCGCTGCCAGGCTTCCAGTTCGCGTGCCTGAATCTTGACGAAGTCTGCCACCGGAATTTCATGGCCATTTTCATCTTTAGGAATATAGATCATCTGCTCAAGATCGAGCGCGATATCCTGCCCCCAGGACGCTAACCAGTTGGTGGGACAACGGCATTCCTGTGGCGGGCAATTCCGCGCGCAATAACCACGATAATCCATATAATGGCTAAACAGGCGCGAGACCTGTTCGGATACCCAATACAGCATGCTCTGTTTTTTCAGCTGCTTTTCTGTGCCCTGCTCCAGGCGATCTGCACTGTCATAAATCCGTTTGATAATCGAATACAGCGGATGATCGATCTCTAATGGAATCTGCTCAGGCAAAATACATTTGCGTAGTGCCTGAAATACCCGCCATTTAATAATAATTCTGGGAATATTGGCTTCACGAACCTGTTCGACTTCTTTGGGATTATTCAGCACCCACTGATAGGAAGTCCATTGAAAGGCACGGATCCGGTGATGAAACTGGGTATTGGCGCTGATGCCTTTTTTCTCAGCAATTTTTTGAGTGAGCCAGGCCTCGACTGCATGAGACGGCACAATAAAATGCCGCGGCTGTAACACGGCTAAGGGATTTTTTGCGCTCTGGTTGACGATACGCAGCATACTATCCAAAAGCACATCAATGCGTTGACTCTGAATAACATGAATTGCCATCGTTTCCCCTGAAAAATGAGATAGAGCAGTACTACAAAATGATAAAGATTATTTACTATACTTACCGAACTGTCTATGTCACTTTAAAACTCATACTTCAGTCAAAAAAGTTCTTTGAAAAAAGCATCTTATTGATGTTTTAACAGAAAAAAACAACATCTAGCTTTAGGTAATGCCCATGAAATTAGACAAAATTCCAGATCGTATCGATCCAAGTTTAGATTTAGACAGAATTCGCAACGAGTGCTTAGAGCTAACCAAAAAACGTGCCTACTATTCTGCCGGAGCAGCCGTGATTCCGGTACCATTTCTGGACGTGGTCATTGATGTCGGCATTCTGTCGCAACTGATCCCGGAGATCAATGCCCGCTTTGGTTTGGCCCCTGAACAGATCAGTGTGTTTGATCCTGCAACCAAACAGGTGCACTGGAATGAACTGCGTAAACGCGGAATCGAGTTTTCCGGCTTGGTGGTAGCACGTACAGCAGTCAAAAAATCTTTGAACAATGTTGCAGCGAAAGTGATCACAAAGCAAGTCACAAAATTCATTCCACTCGGTGGTCAACTGGTAGCTGCGAGCCTCGGTTATTTTGTCATGAAAAAAATTGCTGAAGCACATGTTGAAGATTGCTATCGTACTGCAAAAAATATTCAGCAAAAACAGATTGCTCAAAGCAAATAAATTTCCCGTCCCATTTTTTATCCCCCAAACTTTTCAAAATTCAGGCAGATTAATCTGCCTGAAGCTGCTTTAAAATTGTTTTTAAAATTTCAACCCGAGCGGTGTTTTTATCATCAGTGGCGATAATGTGCCATGGTGCCTGTTCTGTCGACGTACGTTCAAACATATCGGCTGCCGCTTTTAAATAATCATCCCAACGTTCCCGGTTACGCCAGTCTTCATCGGTGATTTTAAAGCGCTTATGCGGAGTATCTTCACGCGCCTTGAAACGAGCGGCCTGCTCTTCCTTGGAAATCGCCAGCCAGAATTTGATAATCACGGTTTGATGGTTAATCAGGCCCTGCTCAAATCGGTTAATTTCATCATAGGCCCGCTGCCATTCTGCCGGGCTGGCAAAGCCTTCTACCCGTTCTACCAGCACCCGGCCATACCAAGAGCGGTCAAAAATACAGATATCATCATCGGTTTGCAGCTTGTTCCAGAAACGCCATAAATAAGGTCGATTCAGTTCATATTTTTCCGGCGCCCCGATGGTCTGGATTTCATATTCACGGGGATCCAGCTTTTTCACAATCCGCTTGATCGCTCCACCCTTGCCCGCTGCATCCATCCCTTCAAACAGCAAAATCACATTACGTGGGTCTGAGCGCAGCGCCTTGGCCACCTGAGGAGACAGTTTTTTCAGTTCCGCCTTATAGTCCTCTGTCTTAGCAAGCTCTTGCGAAGGATGCTGCAATAATTCTGGAATTTTGGCCTGTTTCCATTGTCCCTTGGCTCGAACCGGATGATTCGGACAATGTTTTAAAGATTGCAAAATATGCTGCGCAAACTGCTGGTCGCGCCGTTTCTCATCTTCCCCGTCAATGATCAGCCAGTCTTCGTCTTTAGTAAACCGCTCTCGCAAACGCTGCACGGTGTCGTACTTTTTTTTGTCGCGCCAGTCCAGGCCATGCAGTTTGTGCCATTGCATTTCACTCGGATCAATCTGATCCAGGCGTTTTTGTAGCACTTTCCAGGGCAAGTCGAACCAGACCTTGACCACATCCACATAGTTATTTTTTAGATCCTGCTCAAAGACACGCATATCTTCCAGATAGGCATCAAACTGGGCATCATCAATGGCACCAGTCTGCATGGTGGTTCTGAGCAGATCACTGTACCAGTTGCCAAATAGCACCATAATCTGGCCTTGGGCAGGAATAAACCGTGTATAGGGTTGCCAGAAGGTCTGTTTTTCTCCTAATACTTGCGGCTGATCGGCCTTCACCTGCAAATAACGAGGATCTACCCATTCACGTAACTGTTTGACTGCTTCGCCCTTACCTGCCAGCTCAATTCCATTGACCAGAACAATTAGGCTTTTGCCATTTTTCTGACCTTGGGTTTTTCTCAGATCATACTGGGCATTGATCAGCGTAAGGGATAGCTCGTCTTCATCCATTAACTGGAAAATTTGTTCTTCTGTACGCATGGAGATCCCTCATCTTTTATTCTTGTGGACAGTATAGCGAGGAGTCTGAAGGCAAAAATAGCGTTAGCAACGTTTTTCACACGATTAGATTGTCTGTTTAAACAGCAAATTGACATTCAAATAAGGAATCATTGATCAATTTGTCATAGCGAGATTGCTCCACACCCTCTAAGATTCTGAGATCGAAAAATCATATTTGAAAATACATGTCCAAACTTGCCCGATTAGATGAACTCTTAGAACAGTATTATCAGCTGAAGTATCACACTCAGCCTGAAATTTTAAGCCGTTTACAGGATGTGCAGGCATGGCAAAAGGCACGGATGCAGCGTAGCCATCATCAGCATTTTTCTGAAAAAAATAACCAGCTGATGGCCGAATATTTCCTGAACCGGCTCTACGGTGGCCCGGACTTTGACGCACTGGCCGAGCAGATTGCCCGACTGATGAAATATGCGCATAAAGCAGAAAAAATGATTCCGGAAAATGCCCTGAAAACCGGAACCTCAGGCGTCGAGCTGGCGATTCTGGCGGTACAACTGGATGAACAGGTCGCAATCCAGCTTTTAGAGGATTATCCTGCCAACGCACCACTGACCGATGAAATGATGCGTGTGACCTATCTAAAACTGGATCAGGGGGAAGCACGCTTGAAACAGCTGGCATTGCTGGATCAGCTGGGTGTCAGCCTGGATAAATATATGCGTTCCTTTGTGGTTTATACGGCATTCAAGATGTGTAAAGGTGCAGCCAATAAATATTATTTTCAGGTGATGTATGAGTTTATGCAGGACGGTTTCCAGGCCATGAAACCCTTAAAATCGGCAGAAAAATTCGTGCATGACTTTACTGCGATTGAACGTGGCATTATTGATAAGGTGCATTCAGGCGATCCAACACCATTCCAATAATACACTCCTTTCCCATCCATGATGAGGAAGGCTTGCGGTCCTGCCTGATCCTGATATTTTCGGGTTTGTATGGCAGGACATTGCCAGTGATAAATCATATGAATTATTCGATCACTGGCGGTGAAGATTTCCGCCCATATTCCTATTTTTCTGTATATTATTCATAACAATTGCATCATGATTGCTGAATAACATCCAAGAATCTGTCATTATGCAGGCAATGCAAGATTAACCCGATTGATATGTTAGGAGTGACTCCAATGTCGAATGAAAATCAAACGCCTACCCCTACACCCGAGTCGGCACAACAGACAGACAAAATGAGCCCATTCTTAACCACTCCGCTTCCGCAAGGCGCTCCACAAGGTCAGCAACAATCTCTAGAACAACGCCTGACCGATACGCCTGTGACTGGAACTGTCCCTAAATATAACCTGCCACGCGGTGCCAATACCGGTAACGTCGGTCCAACTACACACTTCGGCTACAAGACCGTGAGCAGTGATGAAAAAGCCCAGAAAGTGGCTGAAGTATTCCATTCGGTAGCCAGCAAATACGACATCATGAATGACCTGATGTCATTCGGTATTCACCGTCTATGGAAACGTTTTGCGATTAATATGTCAGGCGTGCGCCGTGGCCAGCATGTGCTGGATATTGCGGGCGGTACAGGTGACCTGGCCAAAGTATTTAGCCGTGAAGTGGGCCCTACCGGTCATGTAGTACTGTCTGATATTAACGAATCCATGCTGAATGTTGGCCGTGACCGTCTGATTGATGCCGGCTGTACCAATGTTGATTTCGTTCTGGCGAATGCAGAAACTCTAGAACCATTTGCCGACAACAGCTTTGACCTGGTAACGATTTCTTTTGGTCTGCGTAACGTGACCGATAAAGATGCAGCACTGGCAGCCATGTATCGCGTGCTTAAACCAGGCGGTCGTTTACTGATTCTGGAATTCTCTAAACCAGTTTTTGAGCCATTCTCAAAACTGTATGATCTGTATTCATTCACCGCTTTGCCAATCATGGGTAAAATCGTGGCGAATGACTCGGAAAGCTATAAATACCTGGCTGAATCAATCCGTATGCATCCAGACCAGCGTACTTTAAAAGGTATGATGGAAAATGCTGGCTTCCAGAACTGTGATTATCACAATCTGACCGGCGGTATCGTTGCCGTTCACCGTGGCTTCAAACTTTAAGGGTCGTACCCGATATGTGGTCACTTCTCGCACTCGGTGCTGTTGAACGCCTGATTCATCATATGATTGATCTGGATGCGATTACCCGCATTCAGCTCAATGCTTTGGCTGGAAAAATGCTGCGAGTGGTCATTACTTCACCGCAGCTGTCCGTCGATGTCTTCTTTGATGAAGGCAAGGTTCGTCTGGAGCCAACGCCAAGCGGTCATACTGAAGACTCTTCGATATTTGAACAGCGCCCTTATGAAGCCAATAATGTTCAAACTCCTGAAGCAACGGCGACACTACAGGTGAATAATGTCGTAGAGCTGCTCAAGCTGCTGCTTGCTGATGAAGTCGGCAATATTCCATTGCAAGGTGACTATAAACTTCTGCAAGAAATCCAGCGCATCATGCAGCAAGCGGAACCTGATCTGGCGGCGCATTTAAGTCCCTGGATTGGCCCTGCTCTGGCACATGAAATTGGCAAGTTGCAGCTGGCTCCGAAGCATTTAAAACGCACTTTACAAAGCCAGTTATTTTTTGCTGAAGATGCTCTGAAAGAAGATAGTGGTCTCTTTGCCCCGCGCTGGCAAATGGATGACCTGAATCAGGATACTCGTATCCTGAACCAGAATTTGGATCGCGTTGAAGCCAAAATCCGTCAGCTTCAGGCACAGATTGAATCTGACGATTCTACTGATCAGCCATTTACTCCTGCTACACCTCATATTCCTTCTCAATACTAGGTACACCGCTTTATGATTCCGCATGTTTCACGTTTACTCGAACTTTGGCGCATCGCCGCGCACTATAGACTCGACACGTTGTTTCCTGCGGAAGAACTTCCTGAAAAAGCCCGGCACATTTTATCTTTAATCCGTATGCATCCGGCAGCCTGGTCCAGCCGTGAGCGTAAAAATCCGCTCAAGCTGAAACTGGCACTGGAAGAAATGGGACCGCTGGCGATCAAGCTGGGACAGTTACTTTCGACCCGTCGTGATCTGATTCCACCTGAAGTGCTGCAACAGCTGGTATTACTGCAAGATCGCGTTAAGCCCTTTGACAACGATGTCGCCAAGATGCGCATTCAGGAATCGCTGAAAGCCGATGTAAATACCCTGTTCGCCCGTTTTGATGCCCAGCCACTGGCTGCTGCATCTATTGCGCAGGTGCATACCGCTGCCCTGCATGATGGTCGTGAAGTCGTCGTCAAAGTCACGCGTCCGAATATCCGCAATCAGATTTTGCAGGATTTTGAGATTCTCACCTGGTTAGGTGATTTTCTGGAAAAGCGTCTGGAAGCAGCACGTGCCCTACATTTGTCGGAAATCATTCAGGATTATCGTCAGATCATTCTGAATGAGCTAGACCTGACTCTGGAAGCGGATAATACCCGCCGGATGCGTCATTACTTCACTGGCTCCAGCATGATGTATGTGCCTGAAGTCTATATGGACAGCAAGGATGTCTTGGTCGCAGAACGGATTACCGGTGTACCGATTTCAGATATTGCTACCTTTGATAAGCTGGGCATGGATCGTGCTGATCTGGCGCGTAAGGGTCTGACCATTTTCTTTACCCAGGTGTTCCGTGACAACTTCTTCCATGCAGACATGCATCCGGGCAATGTCTTTGTAGAAACCATCAATCCGGCCAATCCGCGCTTTATTGCGCTGGACTGCGCGATTATGGGTGAGCTATCCAAGCACGATCAGATGACCGTGGCGCGTATGCTGCTGGCAGTCATGAACAGCGATTTTATGCAGCTGATTCAGATTGTGCATCAGGCAGGCTGGATTCCACCAGGTACCGACCAGGACGCGCTAGCACGCGAAATGCGTCGTACCGTGGGTCCAATGGTTTCCAAACCGATGCATGAACTGGATTTTGCCGGTATTCTGATTCAGGTCATGGATATTGCCCGTCGTTTCCACCTAGAAATTCCGCCACAACTGATGTTATTACTGAAAACGCTGGTTCATGTAGAAGGTCTGGGAACAGACTTGTATCCTGAGCTGGATATCTGGAGTCTTGCCAAACCGATTCTGACGGACTGGATCAAGGCTCAGGTAAATCCGCAAAAGAATATTAAAGAACTGGGGCAAAAAATCCCGGATCTACTTTTGGGTGCGCAGGACTTACCGACTCTGATGATCGACAGCCTGAACGGTTTGAAAAACCAGTCCGCTTGGCATGCCAAGCAGCTCAATGAATTACAAAGCATGCGCCTGCAAATGGAACATCAGCAAAAACGTAGCTGGATTTTTGGCAGTATCATGGCCATTCTGCTTTCAATTGCGATTATTTCACCATGGTTTGTGTCAGTGATTCTGATTGTGCTAGCAAGCATACTCGCGGTCTGGCGGATTGCAAAATAACTGAAATAACCTGCTTAAAAGACCTGACATTGTTCAGGTTTTTTTATTTTTCTCCTCTCCTATGACTGCAAAGTCACCTTAGGATACATCTTGCCATTGGGCTCTGTGACTAGATGCTTAAAATATGTCCTCACTGGTCGAATATGGGTTGAACCTCTATGCATATTTTACAAAAACATGCGCCTGCTCTGAAAATCCGCGCTGGGCATCAGGCTCGTGAGCTGATTTTGAAAGAAGGTTTGCAACCCGAACAGATTGATATCGTGCCAGGTGCCGCAGGTGGACCCAAAGGTATTGGTATTCAGGGACTGGATCAGGCCATTTTTGGCGAGTTTTTCCCACGCGCTCCTCAGCGTAGAACCTTAGTCGGTTCATCCATTGGTAGCTGGCGTTTTGCCAGTGTCGCGGCCTGGGGAGCCAAAGCAGGCACTGAACGTCTTGCCGACTTGTATACCCATTTATACTTTCACAAGAAAATGACTCGCCAAGAAGTCAGTGACGTTTGTCGTGGCATGCTGCTGGATCTGGTACAAGGCAAAGAAACCGATCTGGTGAATCATCCAGATTATCATTTGACGGTATTGTCGATTAAAGCCCAACACATTTTTCAGAGTGATAAGGCGCTCCCCCTGCTCGCCTCTGTAGCCGGAATTGTCGGAACTACCGCTGTGGCACGTAAACACAGTCGCCATTTTATGCAACGTGTGATTAGCCAGCCAAATACGGGTGAACAGTTTAAAATTGCCGATGATGGATTTACCACACACTATCATGCTTTAACTGAGCAAAGTGTTTTGTCCTGGCTGATGGCCTCTGCCTCTATTCCGGGCGTCATGGCAGCGGTCAATAATATTCCGGATGCACCGCAAGGTTATTATCGCGATGGCGGCTTGATTGACTATCATATTGACCTGCCATTTCAGAGCAAAGGCATCGTGCTGTATCCGCATTTTACTGACAGCATTACTCCTGGCTGGTTCGATAAACTGTTTAAACGCACGGCAAGCCCAGAAAATCAGGCACGAACTTTGCTAATTTCACCTTCTCAGGAATATCTGCAAAGTTTGCCTTTGGGTCGTTTACCGGATCGTAAGGACTTCACTTTGAAAGGTTTGGATCAAGCCCAGCGGATTCAGCTCTGGAAGCAATGTATTGCTGAAAGTCAGCGCCTGGGAGATGAATTTCTGGAGCTGGTCGAGAAGCAGAATTTTGCCGATGTGATGCAAAGCTTGTAATGGGCGCAGACTGTCCGAATTGTTTGTATAATTGCCTTAATTTTTTGAACTGTTGAAATTTATGCAGAAATTTTTAGTGATCCTGCAATATGCATGTATAGCCTTTGGACTTTATCTGATTTATAGCGTTAGCATGTCGCTCTATACCCAGCAATTTGAGCTGATGGAACTGGTGGCAGATATTGGCACCATTCTGATCTGTCTGGATTTGGGTGTGTTTTTATATACCAGTAAAGGTAAACAAGGCATCACCATGGAAGAGTATGCCAAACAGCTGGAACAGCCACCGTCTAAACTGGTTTATGTGACACGTAAACTGGGACATCTGGGTATTTTATTGATTATTACCAGCTGGATTGTTCCGATAATTAACTCATAAATATCCAATAAAAAACCTCCCCATCGGGAGGTTTTTTATTTAAATACGATATGGATTTTCAGAGATAATTGTTTTGGGTAGTTTTTTTACTCCTGAATCTTTCATTTTTTTCAATAAATCAGACATTTTATATGAAGACGCAAGTCCAATATAAATATTTCTTATATCTCTATTAGTGGGCTGACTATATTCGATATACGACTTAGTTTTATCATTTTCATCTAAAATTACATGATCGCTTTCAATTTTATCTATTACAACCATTCTACATTCTTGTTCTTCTTGAAATGCAAAATGTTTAAAAAGAAAACTTATAGGTGAAATAATTTTATTAGCTGATTTTAGATCATCTACTTTTAGATTATGATTTTCACCTTTTATAGCACTTAATGTAACCAATATAAAACCCATTGAATTATTTACTTTTTCTTCGATACCCGACATTTTTCTCGTATAGTCTTCCCAGCTTTTGACACTTAAAGGGCGAATTCAAACATGA
>NZ_DCRI01000054.1:0-27991 GCF_002324975.1 Acinetobacter sp. UBA1496
GAACTACCGCTGCACTTACACAATGTCGCTATTGTGGCAAACGATTCATCAAGAACTTAAAGTGGCGCAGCGGACGGGACTCGAACCCGCGACCCCCGGCGTGACAGGCCGGTATTCTAACCAACTGAACTACCGCTGCACTATAAGTGTCTCAACTTTGAAAGAAGCTTGGTGGGCGCTGACGGGATCGAACCGCCGACATTCTGCTTGTAAGGCAGACGCTCTACCAACTGAGCTAAGCGCCCTTTCAAATCGACTTCATCGCTTGATGAGGTGCATTATAGAGAATCTTCACAGACTGTCAAACGCTTTTCTGACTGTTTTCTGCTTTTTCGGTGTGAGTGATTAAAAAATAGGTTGATTGTTAAAAAAAACAACACTTTTTGTTTATTTTTTAAGTCTCTACCGATTTTTTAAGAATACTCTCTAAAACTAAAAGCCGGATTTTTACGGTTTTACTCATGAAAATTGAGACCTGAACATGCAACAAACTTCAGTATTGCTGAAAGATTATACAAAGCCTAACTCATCGCAACGTTGTGATCCTGTAATCTTTATTTTAAAAGCTTGCAGCCCTATAAAAACAAATCGATGACTTTTATTGGAGGGCTATAAATCATGTTTCTAAGTCTATTTTTCTATAAAAGTAGAGTACATAGATGATGGATGACCTCATCTACTTTCCCTTATTTAAATAGAAGATATTTCAATTAATTTTAAATCTATTACAAATCTTCTTAGGTCATTTAAACAGTCAGATTCAGAGGCTGTTCTGAAATATAGACCAGCGCATCTTCGCTCACCAGTTCAAACAGCTCGGCCACATCCGTATTCCGCATGCGGATACAGCCATGGGACATTGGAATACCCATCGGCTCAGAATCAGGCGTACCATGAATATAGATATAACGTCGGTAAGTATCACAACCTTCGCCCTGGTTGAAGCCTTCTTCAAGCCCACTTAGCCATAAAATCCGGCTAAGAATCCAGTCTCGCTGCGGGAACTGCTGTGCCAGTTCTGCATTATAAATTTCACCAGTTGCTTGACGGGCAATAAACACACTGTTTAATGGTGCTTGCTGGCCAAAATTTTCAGCGACTTTATGCCAGCCACGAGGCGTCTTGCCACTATTTTCTGTTTCACCAATACCATTCTTACCCGTAGAAATCAGGTACTGCTTATTATATTTTGGCAAATATAGTTTTTGTTGGGCGAGATCAATCAGGATTTCTGCCTGATCCAGCTGCAAATGGCTCATGACTTCTCTTTCTCTGTCTTGATGATTTCTAGTTCTACTTTCTTTGTGGCTATGTGTTCTGGATGGATTATGTCCTGAACCGGTTCAGGCCGACGCCATAACCAGATCGCCACAATCAGCATGGTCACATCAGTAAAGATTTTAACTGCCAACGGTGCTGTCGTAAATAACATGATAATACCACTGATGAACATCATGATACTGGCCAGCCATTTGGCCTTGCGTGGCACAGTGCCGTTAGCACGCCAAGCTCTTAAAGTCGGGCCATATTTTGGATGATTTAGCAGCCATGCATCCATCTGTGGCCAGCCTTTGGATGCCGCCCAAGCTGCCAGAATTAAAAATACTGTAGTTGGCATGCCGGGCAAGATTGCGCCGATAAAACCCAGTACGACAAACAGTACGACCAGGCTTCGCCAAAACAATATTTTCATAAATCGATCCTACCCACAAAATTAGGGGTAGTATAAAGTGTTTTTAAAATCTGTCCGTTGTATTTGTGCACTTTTCACAGGATGTGCTATGCCCTTTTCCAGTCTAAATCACAATCTTGTAGAAGTATGGCAATATTATCAGCATCCTTTGGTACGGCAACTGGCCTTTGCTGTTGGCAGTCCAAACCTTCTGTCTCAAATTCCAGCCGAACTTGAAGTCGTCCATGCTTTCGAATTACATGATTCTGAGACTTGGCAACATCACCTGCAAAATTATCATCCACGTCTGAAATATCTGGATCAGCATCCAGAAGAGCTGGAGCAATTCGTGCAGCAGCTTAAAAGCACCCGGTTGGGTCTACGTTTTGAAATGCTGGTCTGGTTCTGGCTGCTAGATGATGCTTATCACCCTTATAAACTTTTAGGCCATAGCATTCAGAAAATTGACGGTGCTAAAACGCTAGGTGAACTGGATTTTCTGTTACTCAATATAAAGACAGGCCAGACTGAACACTGGGAAGTGGCGCTGAAATACTACCTCGCAGAAGCCGATTTTAGCCTGCCAAACTGGTATGGCCTGAACCGTACCGATACTTTGATCCGTAAAATGAAGCATTTTACCCAGAAACAATTTCAGTTTGATGAGGCTCTGGATCAGCAGATTGAGCAGCGTTTCTGCATGTTAAAAGGCCAGCTTTATCTTCCAGTGCATCGGGCAGATCAGACATTACCTGGCTGGGTCAATACCCAACGTCGCATAGGCTTATGGGGCCAGCAGATTCCCGACCCAGCGGCTAATTTCTATCGTTTGCAGCGTCATGAGTGGATTTATCCTAATGCTCAGATCAGTAGTTCAAGTCCCTATTGGTGGACAAATGGACTTTATAAAAAGGCTGATCAAGAGGATTTTTATATGTATCGCAGCCCGCTTCTACTACCCTTTCCTGTGCATAAACCCTTTTAAAACATTACATTTATTAACCGAAGCACTATGAAAACCACATATTTTTTATGTCGTATATTTTCTAATCTTAGTTCCACATCATAATAATTTTATTATCGATAATACGGAGATGATGATGAAAAAAATTCTTGCTGCTTCATTGGTAATGGCTTTTGTTTTAACTGGCTGTAACACTGTAAAAGGTGTGGGTAAAGACGTTTCTAAAGCAGGCGAAGCTGTAACAGGCACTGCAGAAAAAACTTCTGAAGAAATTCGTCAAAACTAAACTCTTTCTAGCTTCTCCACAAACCCTATCTCAGATAGGGTTTTTTTATGTGGAACATTCACATTACAGGCCATATTCGCCTATCATAGAGCCGACAAATTTATCGACTTATGAATTCACCATATGACATCTTCCGCGACTCTTGATTTAAGCCTGCAATTATTACGTCAGCCTTCTGTGACCCCTATTGATCATGACTGCCAGAATATCATGGCAGAACGTTTGAAGAAGGTGGGTTTCAATATTGAATCAATGCGCTTTGAAGATGTTGATAATATTTGGGCGCGTAAAGGTACTGAAGGCCCGGTTTTCTGTTTTGCTGGCCATACCGATGTTGTGCCAACCGGCAACCTGGATGCCTGGAACTCTGATCCTTTTGCGCCAGAAATTCGTGATGGCAAGCTTTATGGCCGTGGTAGCGCCGACATGAAAACCGCTTTGGCTGCGATGGTTGTAGCCACTGAACGTTTTGTCGAAAAATATCCGAATCATAAAGGCTCAATTGCCTATTTGATCACTTCAGATGAAGAAGGTCCATCGATCAATGGTACGGTAAAAGTGATTGAAACTCTGGAAGCCCGTAACGAGAAAATTACCTGGTGTCTGGTAGGTGAACCATCAAGTACCGACAAACTGGGTGATATTGTCAAAAATGGCCGTCGTGGTTCATTGAATGCCAACCTGACTGTCAAAGGCAAACAAGGTCATGTGGCTTATCCGCATCTTGCTGTGAATCCAATTCATACAGCATCTAAAGCCATTGCGGAACTGTGCGAAACAGTCTGGGATAATGGCAATGAATACTTCCCTGCGACGTCTTTCCAGATCTCAAATATCAATGCCGGTACCGGTGCAACCAACGTTGTTCCGGGCACCATGAATCTGCTGTGCAACTGGCGTTATTCAACTGAAGTGACTGCTGAAGAACTAAAAGCACGTATGCTGGAAATTCTGGATCGTCATGGTGTGGATTATGAGATTTCATGGACTTTATCTGGCCTGCCCTTTCTGACACCAGTAGGTGAACTGGTGAATGCCGCTAAAGATGCCATTTTAACTGTGACTGGTACTGAAACTGAATTATCAACTTCAGGCGGTACCTCAGATGGTCGCTTTATTGCACCTACCGGTGCACAGGTGCTGGAACTCGGTGTACTGAATGCCACGATCCATCAGATTAATGAGCATGTCGATATTGCGGATCTTGAACCACTGGCTGAAATTTATGAGCAGATTCTGGTGAACCTGTTAGCCAATTAATCACCAGATGTAAAAAAAGGAACTCTTATGAGTTCCTTTTTTTATACATTCAAAAGAATTATAGACCGATTGAAGACTGGATATGGCTCATTTGCGGAATGTGAAATAACTGATCCCCCATACGCACATACTGGAATACTGCTGGGTCAGTCACTTGCTGATCGGCATCAACCACTTCAGAAATACGCAGACGAATGGTTTTCGGCATTTCATTGCACATCAGGGCAAAACGCTGATGCACCTCATCTCCTTCAATCACCAGCGCCACACCACTTTTACGTGTTGGATCATTAACTGCATAAACCGGTAATTGCGCATCATGCCATTCAACCACTTTAACCTGGGTATCACTATCCAGCGCAGACAGGACAATATTTTGCGGTAACAGCATTGGATCTTTGCCGTAACAGTCAATGATATAAGCATCAATAAATCCGGTAGATACCGTAATTAAATGCTGAAGTTCCTGCTGGCTAATCTGATCAGCCATTTTGGCATTAGTCGTATTCTGACTCATTTATGACCCCTGTTTTTCAGCAATTAACTGTTGAATGTTCGCCAGTAATTCAGCTTCCTGGAACGGTTTACCCATGTAGTGGGTTACGCCCAGACTGAAGGCACGTTCACGGTGTTTCTCACCGGTACGCGAAGTAATCATGATGATTGGCAGGTCACGGTGAATATCGTGGTGACGAACCAGGTTCGTAACCTCGAAACCGTCCATACGCGGCATTTCAATATCCAGCAACATCAGATCCGGACGGACATTTTCAAGCTGCTCAATCGCATCCACCCCATCTTTGGCGGTGACAATATCATAGCCCTGACGCTCAAGCAGACGCGAGGTCACCTTACGAACAGTCACCGAGTCATCCACGATCATCACCAGACGGCGAGCACTGCCAGAACGTGAACCATCACGTTGATCCTGCATGTGTTTCACACGCTGTGTACCATGGATCTGACGGGCAATATTCTGACCATCCAGAATCAGACAGACCTGACCATCACCAAGAATCGTCGCACCGGTCACTACACCAATATTGGCGAATTGGTGGCCAATTGGTTTCACCACGATCTGTGCACGTGAACCGACAAGTTGATCGACTAACAAGGCAATGGCTTGACCACTGTTGCCTTTTATCAGCAATACTGGCAATGAATGCACCACATTATTCAGACGTGGAATTGGCTGATTCGATACGAATTCAGACAGGTAACGCAATTTGTAATTAACGCCATCAATCTTGAAGAAATCGTCTTTACTGTTGAAGTAAGTTTCCAGAGTAGATGGTGCAATACGTACAATACGGTCGATTTGTGCCAGAGAAACGGCATATTGCTGATCGCCCACTTTTACCATCAAGGCATCACTGACTGCTACAGTCGTCGGTACGCGAATGGTGAAGGTTGTACCTTTGCCTACTTCAGAGCTGACAGATACGTGACCGCCCAGCGACTTGATCTCGCTTTGTACTACATCCAGTCCGACACCACGACCTGAAATCTGGGTTACAGATTTAGCGGTACTGAAGCCCGGGTGGAAAATGAATTGCAATAACTCTTCCGAATCCAGGGTCTGATCTTCTTTGATCAGGCCTTGGCTCAGTGCTTTCTCACGAATCTTCTCAGCATCGATACCTTTACCATCATCACTAAATGAGACGATAACATCTGTACCTTGACGGCTGATATTCAACAGGATTGAACCGACTTCTAGTTTGTTCAAGGCAATACGGTCTGCTGTATCTTCCAGACCATGGTCAATCGCATTACGCAGCATATGTTCGAATGGCGTTACCAGACGCTCCAGAATATTACGGTCTAATTCACCTTCACTATTCTGAACAATCAGTTCTGCCGGACGGTTCAAGGTCGTAGACGTCTGACGTACGATACGTTGTAAACGTGGCAACATCCGATCAAACGGTACCAGACGGGTACGCATCAGGCTTTCCTGAATCTCGGCCTGAATCCGTGATTGTTGTAATAACAAACCTTCAGTTTCACGAATCTTGTCAGATAGAGTGCTCTTGAAGTCAACCAAGTCCGAAGCAGATTCCGCAAGCGACTTGGACAACTGGTTCAGTGACGAATATTGGTCCATTTCCAGCGGGTCAAAGTCTGCATAACGCGAGTTGTCTGAACCGTGTTTGGCAATAATTTGAGATTCCAGCTCGCCTTCCATTCGGCGCAACTGATCCGCCAGACGCTTGATTGCCAGTTCCATCTCGTTCAGGGTATTGCCAAGTTGGCCTAAGTCCATCTCGATACGCGAACGGTTAATCGCATTCTCACCTGACAGGTCAATCATCTTCTCAACCAGATCAGCAGAGATACGGATCATCTCGTGGCTGGTATCGGTATTACCGGTATCGACCCACTCACCCATCATACGTGGTGGCTCAGTACCATCACCTTCGACAAACTCGAAGCTATTTTCAGTGACCAGCGTTTCTGTTTTAGCCAGACGTTCCGGCAGCTGCGCAGTAACATCCACATAAGCAATCTTTTTCAGACTGCTTTGGATCTGTTCAAAATTGCTATAGTCACGCTGGAAGATAGCTTGTCTTAACCAGGCCAGTGTTTTTTGCAGCAAGCCATCATAAGCATTCGAGTTAAAGTGATATACCGCAAACTGTTCGAATGTGGTTTCCAGTTCATACGCAATGCTGGCTACCTGTTCGTTTTCAATCATGCGCGCACCACCCTTGATACTGTGGGCAGCACGTTGTAATTGAAGCAATAAGCTACGGTCACTACGTTGATCAAACCATTGGTTCAGCAGTTTTTCGGTATTGTCGAGAATCTCTTCTGATTCTTCCAGGAAGGTTTCTTCAACAATCGACTTCAGTTCATCTTCTTCAGAACGTTCTTCTGCTACAACCTCAACGGGCTCAGTCAAAGTTTCTGTTTCAGTAAGCTCAACTTGTTTATCTTCTAAGTTTAGAGCTGGCTCTAAATCTAAATTTGTGTCTTTTGATGCAATCTCTTCCGATGCTTCATCCGCTGTTTGTTCGGAATCAGCAGTAGCTTCTGCATATTCAAATTCGACAACAGGAATCGATGTTTCTACTGAAGCTACAACAGCTTGACCAGCCACCAATGCCTGAATATTTTGCAGAATCGAAATTGCTTCAACCGCTGGATAATCGATACCTTCATCACGGATCGACTGGATACGGTCAGAAACGTTATCTTGCACCAGACGAATGATTTGAATCAGAGCAGGCGTTACTGCAATCTGCTGACGGATGATTCGCTCATAAATACTTTCCAGTTCGTGCGAAATCGAACCGATATGAGAAGCGGTAATCATGTTTGCACCGCCCTTCAAGGTGTGCAAATGACGCATCAGATTGTTAAGTGAAGTCGTATCATCCTGCTTTTTACTCCAGGTATTCAGATCTTCATCAATACCTACCAGTAATTCATCCGCCTCTTCCAGGAAGATATTCAGTAGATCCTCATCGAAATCACGCTGAGTTTCTGCGCTGTCGATGTACTGGCGTTCAGATGCAATACGCTGGCTTAAAGCAGCAAAGTCAATGCTGGCTGTGGTTGCAGCTTCAAGAATAGAAATTTCTTCTGATACTTGCTCAGCAGGGACATTGTCTTCGGCAAAGATTTCCAGATCCTGCTGTACGAATGCAGCAAGTTCACTCAAAGTTTTTTGCGTATCATCATTTAAAATGACACGCTGGCCTGCTGCCAGGGTATCGAATAAATGAATGAATTCCTGATGTGCCTGGGCAAACAGCTCATAGGCATAATCGCTGTTCAGCAGTACCGGTTTTTCTAGTAAGGCATCATAGGCAGATTTTAAATCTGTCGTAAACTCATGAATACCCAGTGCGGCACGGTTATCTGTATGTGCAAGCAGCTCGGCAGCCTGCTCGCTTAAAGCCTGAATATATTCTGGATAATCGACTTTAGCGCGTTTATCGAATTCAAACTCGGCATCCAGTAACAGGTCAATCTCCAGTTCAACCAGCTTGGTCACCAGACCTTGGGTTTCAACTGTTTCCGTTTCAGTGGCTGCGAAGCCATAATCATTCCAGACACGCTCAAAATTCGCATACACTGCTGCCAGTTTGCTGCTATCACCCTGACGTAATAAATGCAGATAGTCGCTGACAAATTCAGCATACTGAATTAATGCAGCAGTTTCTTTTGAAGTGGAGGCAATTTCATCCTGAAGCAGTGTTTTAAACAGATGTTCTACTTTAGAGCTGGCCTCGAAGATTTCTTCGATCTGTGCCATGGACGAACTGCCGCGCAAAGTATGAATAGCACGAATCAATGCATTATAATCCTGCACTTTTTCATTTTCGCTACGCAAGAACTTAGCAATTGTTTCGAGATGCTCTTCGGCTTCCTCGATAAAGATTGCTACGGTTTCTTCTACATCACTGCGTGCAGCATCTTCACTATCAGCTTCTTCAAGCTCAAATTCTGTTGTGCTTGTTTCTATTGCTGCAGTTGTACCTTGGTCTTCAACTGAATCACCTAGCTCAAGACCTGTGATCTGACCTTCTGCAGTCAGACTGTCTGCCAGTTGCAAGAGTTCTTCTAAAGCCGGTTCAGGTGTCATTTGTTGTTGTAATTGCTGACCTAAAAGCACGACTGGACGCAGGTCAACATCGAGTTCCTGCACCTGTTTGAATTTTGGATATAAAGTAAACTGGTAAATATTCAGTACAGCTTTGGCATACTGTTGAATCGTAGGCGTTAACTGGATTGAACCTGAAAGTACCCGGTTTAAGGTATCTTCCACTGCCCAAGCAATTTCACCCGCAGATTTAGCCCCCACCATACGACCTGAACCTTTCAGGGTATGAAAATGGCGGCGAATGGTTTTCAGGTTTTCCTGATGAGCCGGATCACTCAACCATTCTGGAAATAAAGCATTTAACTCAACGAAAATCTCTTCGATTTCCTCGACAAAAATTTCAAGAATTTCTGCATCTTGATCAAGATAACTGTCTTCAGGAAGCGTTGTCGTTTCAACTAAATTTTTTAATATTTCTTTCATAGCTAATGCTTTTTACGTTGTGCCGCCAAGAAGGGCGCTCAAACTTAATTGTGACCGTCACGCGAGACCTAACCTTATGTAGTCAAGTCCATCTTGTCGAGGCTTTATCTGTATTTCTGAATGTGCCTCAACCTAGGTTAAGGCACACTCCCCTCATACTTGCTGACTTTATTCTGGTAGTTTAAAGTCAGATACAGATTCACGTAATGCATCGGCCATGTTCGCCAATTCAGATACCGAACGTGCTGTATCGAAGGTTGCACTCGTAGTTTGTGAAGTAATTTCCTGTACGACATTCATCGTGGTCGCAATATGACCCGCAGATGCAGACTGAAGTTTCGCAGCATCGGAAATGTTCGCAATCAGTTTTGCCAGGTTATTCGATACCGTTTGAATCTCATCCAGTGCCACACCGGCATCTTTAGACAGGTTCGCACCACGTACAACTTCGGCTGTGGTTTGTTCCATTGAAATTACGGCTTCGTTGGTATCCGTTTGAATGGTTTTTACCAGGCCTTCAATCTGTTTAGTTGCAGATGCAGAACGTTCCGCAAGACGCTGGACCTCATCCGCTACCACGGCGAAACCACGACCAGCTTCACCCGCCATCGACGCCTGAATCGCTGCGTTCAATGCCAAGATGTTGGTTTGGTCGGCAATATCGTTAATCAGGGCTACGATGTTACCAATTTCTTGTGAAGATTCACCCAGACGTTTAATACGTTTAGAGGTTTCCTGAATCTGTTCACGAATCGTATCCATACCTTCAATAGAACGGTGTACAACGTCTGCACCATTTGCAGCAATTTGTACTGAACGTTCCGCAACGACTGCAGATTCTTCCGCGTTGGCAGATACCTGGTCAATGGACATTGCCATTTCGTTAATCGCAGCAGATGCACCCGCAATCTCTTGTGCCTGGTGTTCAGATGCTTCAGCTAACTGGTTGGTAATGCTTTGAGTTGTCGCTGTATATTGCGCAACTTCCTGAGAAGTTTCGGTAATACGAGATACCAAGTCACGTAACTGGTCGATCGCGAAGTTAATCGAGTCGGCGATCGCACCGGTAAAGTCTTCCGATACTGTTGCATATGAACGCAAGTCACCATCCGCAAGGTCGGCAATCTCGTCTAGTAAACGTAAAATCGCATTCTGGTTACGGTCATATTCTTCTTGAAGACGGGTTACACGCTGTTTATCCGATGCACCACGTAGGGTTAACAGGCGGAATACACACAGTAGGAAGCCGATCAATAACAGAATTAACAGTACCGCTGGAACGATTGTTTTCAGACCAGAGTTACCAGACAGTTTGTTTAAGTTATCGAGCAGGGCATCCAATTGCGAGAAAATTGACGCAGATGCCTGACGTACTTTTACGATTTGCGCAGAGTTTTTCAGGATTGTCGCAGATGCTGATTCAAGTACATCATCATATTCCGCTTTGATGCCTTCCAGAGACTCGCGCAGGTTTGGATCAGTAATACGTTGTACGCCCAGTTCAGCAGAACCGTTTAACTGTGCATTTAAGTATGAACCGAAAGTTTCGGTATCGGCACTGAAGTCGTCCGCTGATTCACGTGAACCGTCGTTACCAGTCAATACCAAGCTGATCGAACGTAAAATACGTTCCGCAATGAATACCTGGTTTTTCGCAATGACCACCTGGTTAGACGGCATGTCTTGACGCGCCATCTGGTCGACCATCAAGTTATATTCAGCCTGAATCCCCGGGATGGCTTCACCAATTGCGATGTTGGTGTCATATAACTGGTTAATGATTTTTTGTTGCGATGCAATCAGGTCAATACTAGAAGACACTTCTGCCCACTGTTTATCTACTGCTTGCAGTGCTTCATTATTGGAATGAATATTTTTTACAGTCTCAAGGTTTTCCGCAAAAGCTTTTTGAGAATCTGTCAGTTTTTTCATCGCTTCAGGTGTACCAGAAGCCGTTGCTTCAGTCGCCTGACGAGAAATGGTTTGTGAAAGCAGACGTAAATCACCCAGACTTTGTGTCAGCTGGTTAGCACGTGGCACACTGTAGAAAAGATACAATAAAGTGATGGTTGCCGCTAACAGACAGCCGGCTGCGCCATAAATAAACGGTTTAGACTTTTCACTATCACCAAATACACGTGACAACTGGTCTGTTTGTGATTGAATCTTGGATAAAAAAGTATTGCCACTTTTGCGGCTACCTTCACCTGTATTTTTCTTTTTAAGTTTAAAGCCCATGCAGCCTCTCCCCGATTTACGTCTTTATTACTTTCGTGCGCGACGTTTAATTTATAAATTTTATAGATGCGTTCATAAATTTTGGATTTTGCAACAGACGACTGAATAAGAACACATGCCATTGCTGGTTATGCTGGTGGAAAAATCCCTGACAGTATTCTTGTAAGTTATTATCCAATTCAGTAGTTTTAGAAAAAAAACTTTTCTTATTAAAATGTTGTATACCCAAAACTTGATCAACGACCAAACCGACATATTGGTCATTATGGTGAATACATAATACTTTTTGAGTCGGTGAAAACTGGCTACTCTGTCCTGATACATATTGAGTCAAATCAGAAACTGATAATAACCTTCCCCGAATATTGGCCAATCCTAACACCCATGATTGAGTATTAGGAACTAGCGTATATTTTGGAGGATAGATCACTTCGGATACTTCCCCCAGCGGGGCAACAAAATATTGCCCCATCATCTCAAAAGCAATGCCTGACCATCGGTTGACTTCATTTTCATTAGAAACGTAGTTTTTATTTCCCCGTTTCGCAATGCGAAGCAATTCGATAAATCCATTTGCTGCCATAGAGCTTATCCTGCGTTGAGGTGGTGCTTAATCACTTCAATCAACTGTTTTTCATCTACCGGTTTTGTAAGATAATCTGCGGCACCCTGACGTTTACCCCAAACGCGGTCAGTGGCCTGATCTTTGGTACTTACAATCACAATCGGAATATGCTTGGTGGTTGCACCACGTGCGATTTGACGTGTTGCCTGGAAGCCATTCACGCCTGGCATGACCACATCCATCAATACCAGATCTGGCAACTCAGCCTGAGCCATGGTTACCCCATCTGCACCATTGGATGCTTCAATCACCTCAAAGCCATGTTTAGAAAGAATCTCTCTAAAACGGAATGTTTCTGTCGGTGAGTCATCTACGATTAAGATACGCGCCATGCCAATTCCCCTAAAAAATCAATTATTAAGCACTAATATGGTTACGGATTGCATTAAGCAATTCATCTTTACTGAAAGGTTTAGTCAAGTATTCATCCGAACCAACAACACGACCTTTGGCCTGATCAAATAAGCCATCTTTACTCGAAAGCATAATCACAGGAATATTCTGATAATTTTGAGAATTTTTAATCAACGCACAAGTTTGATAACCATCTAGACGAGGCATCATAATATCTACAAATACGATATCCGGATTGGCTTCTGCGATTTTTGATAAAGCTTCAAAACCATCTACCGCAGTCACGACTTCATATCCTTCGCGCTGTAGAAGAGTTTCTGCTGTACGACGAATGGTCTTTGAGTCATCAATGACCATAACTTTTAGATTTTGGAATTTATCGTCCATTTTGACCCTTCCCATTTTAGAAACGATGCGCCATAAGGCTCATAGGATTATTTTATTACGATCGATAAACATTTTTAACACAAATCCACTTGTATTATCAATGAACATTTTCTACACAAGTGTGCAAAAATAGCGGATTTCATCAACCATTTCACATTTTTATTTTGTCATTGCTTTTTTTTTGACTGACGGTAGTTTTTAATTCGTGAATTTGAGTCTAATATAGCATTATTATTACTTTAAAATAAGTAATTTAGTCAACTTTCAATTGGGGAGCCAATGATGAGTCAGTTTTCAGAAAAACTTGCTTTCATTGATAAAAATAAAATGACTGGCCAATTCATATTTGCAGTGACACTTTTTCTTCAGGTCACCATTTCATATGCCTCAACTAACCAGCCACCAAAAGCCACCTGGTATCGCTATTATGATAATAAAGGCGTGGCCAATATCAGCACTAACGTTACCCCCAACCATATCCGCTATGGCTATGAGGCACTTGACCAGAATATGCAGGTCATTAAACGTGCACGTCCTTATAATGTCGATAAAGATATTAAACAGGCGCCGCAACGTGCCCAGCAAGCCCAGCGCATCGCAGAAGATCAAAAACTGAAACGTGCCTATACCAATAGCCATGTTGCTCTACAAAAAAAGAATGAAAGTCTGAGCCAACTGAAGAAACAGATTGCCTTTCAGCAAGAGCAGATGAAACAGTTGCAGCAAGACCGGGTCATGTTTGTACGCCAAGAACGTGAATATTTACGTAAAGGCAATAATCCCCCGGCCTCTTTAAAAGCCAACCTTGAAAACAACCAGAAAAACCTGATTTCTCAAAAAGAAAATATTCAATCTTTACAAACTCGCTATCGAAATATGGAAGCGGAATACGACAGAATTATTGCCCGTTTAAAAGCGCTTGAATAAACACAAATAACTTGTTGTTGCTTTAAACGACCACAAGTGAAAAGGATTAATATGCCATTTGCACAGCATTTTCATATTTCAAAGACCTCTTCTTCGCGCTCTGTATTGATGATGAGTGCACTTTGCTTAAGTCTTTTTCTAAGCGGCTGCAATAAAAATGAATCTACACCGCAAGCCGAAAGTCCAAAAACAATTGAACTGATCCCTCAGGATCTGGTTGCTGTAAAAACAGGCACTTCTATCCAGAAATCAGCATTTACCGGTACTATTCGCGCAGTCAATCAAAGCAGTATTCAGGCGCAGGTTTCTGCCACTGCCACCAGTGTTAATGCTCAGATCGGTGACAATGTAGCTAAAGGTCAAGTACTGGTCCGCTTAAATAATCAAGATAATGCTGCACGTCTGGCTCAGGCCCGTGCCAATCTGGCATCTACCCAGGCACAGGCTAATCAGGCGCGCAACATGATGCAGCGCAAAAAGCGTCTGCTCGACCAAGGCTTTATCTCTAAAGTTGAATATGAGCAAAGCCAGGTTGACTATCAGGCCCAGGTTGAAAATGTCCGCGCACAGCAAGCCAATGTCGATATTGCCATAAAAGCCGATCGTGATGGCATTATCACTAGCCCGATTAGTGGCGTGATCACTCAGCGTCAGGTTGAGCCCGGTCAAACCGTGGCGATCGGACAAACCCTGTTTGAAATCGTAAATCCAAATCAACTGGAAATTCAGGCCCGTGTCCCGAGTGAGATGCAGTCCAGTCTGCGTTTAGGCAGCAAAATTGAATATCAGATTCAGGGCAATCCAAATACGTATACCGCTGCTATTAGCCGGGTGTCTCCAATTGCCGATCAGGCCAGTCGGCAGATTGAATTCTTCGCCAGACCGAATGAAAGTATTCCCTCTTTAAGTATTGGCTCTTTTGTTGAAGGCAATATTCTGAGTTCTCAACAGATTTCTGGTCAGATTATTCCCCTCGATACCGTTCAGGATATCCAGAATAAACCTTATGCCTGGGTTATTCGCCAGAACAAAATTATTAAAGTGAATGTTCAGGTTCTGGAACAGCGCTATAACCAGAATACGGCAGTGATCCAGGGTCTGGAGACAGGTGATCAGGTCAGTCGCATTCCATTTACCGAGGCAGATCTCAACAAGCCAGTGACGCTGCGTTCCAACTAATCAGACAGGATCATTAATATGTGGTTTACCCGAATTAGTGTGAAGTATCCCGTCTTCACCATTATGATGATGTTCTGTTTGATGGTGCTTGGACTAGCTTCCTGGCAGCGCATGGGTGTAGAAGAATTTCCGGATGTCGACTTTCCCTTTGTGGTGATTTATACCAACTATCCAGGCGCTTCTCCAGAAACCGTTGAATCGGAAATTACCAAAAAACTTGAAGATCAGATCAATACTATTTCTGGTTTAAAACAGGTAATTTCACAATCCAGTGAAGGCCTGTCGATGATTACGGCCGAATTCAATCTGGAAGTTCCTTCTACCATGGCGGCACAGGATGTCCGTGACAAAATTGCCTCAGTCACCGCCGAATTCCGTGATGAAATTCAGGAACCAGTTGTCGAGCGTTATGATCCGACTGCCAATGCAATCATGTCGATCGTATTTGAGTCCGACAATATGGATTTAAAGGCACTGAGCTCTTATCTGGATCAGCGTATTGTTCCACAACTACGGACTGTTCCGGGAGTAGGTACAGTCAACTTGCTTGGTGATGCACAGCGCCAGATTCGCATTCAGGTTGAACCCCAGAAACTGCAAGCTTTTGGCATTGGCGTGGATAGCGTCATTAATACTCTGAAATCTGAAAATATCGAAGTTCCGGGCGGTACATTAAAATCTGGCAACTCGGAACTGGTGATTGAGATCAATTCCAAAGTGCTACATCCCCTCGCCTTTGGCGATTTGGTGATTGCCAATAAAAATGGTGCACCGATCTTTCTGAAACAGGTCGCAGAAATTGAAGATAGCCAGGCAGAACTTGAAACTGGTGCATTTCTGGATGGTAAAGCTGCAGTTGCAGTTGACATCCTGCGTAGCTCTGATTCTAATGTCATTGAAGTTGTAGACACTACCTACAAAACCCTTGAAAGCCTCAAATCCCAACTGCCACAAGGAACCACCTTAAAAGTTGTGGTGGATTCTTCAAAAAGTATCCGCGGCACCATTGGTGATGTTGCGCGTACCATTATTGAGGGTGCGGTTCTTGCTGTGCTGATTGTTCTATTATTTTTAGGTTCTTTCCGCTCAACGGTCATTACTGGCCTCACTCTGCCGATCGCTTTGCTCGGAACTTTGACCTTTATCTGGGCTTTTGGTTTCAGCATCAATATGATGACCTTATTAGCCCTGTCTTTAAGTATCGGTTTGCTGATTGATGATGCAATTGTAGTACGGGAAAATATCGTACGGCATACCGATATGGGTAAATACCATGTCACTGCTGCACTGGATGGAACCAAAGAAATTGGTCTTGCTGTTCTGGCAACAACATTGACAATCGTCGCGGTCTTCTTGCCTGTTGCCTTTATGGGTGGAATTATTGGGCGTTTCTTTTATCAGTTCGGTGTGACAGTAAGTACCGCCGTTCTGATTTCCATGTTTGTCAGTTTTACTCTAGATCCGATGCTATCTGCGCATTGGGCAGAAAAAAAGAAGAAAGATCCCAATAAAAAGCCGGGCCGAATCAAACGCTTCTTTAACTGGATTTCAGGCAAATTAGACAATTTAAGTCATGTCTATGAAAAGCTATTGAAACTAGCTTTACGCTTTAGGTTCATTACCATTGTGATTGCAGTGGCATCTCTGTTTGGCGCTTTAGCACTCTCGAAACTGATTGGTACCGAGTTTGTACCTGTCCCGGATAAGGGTGAAATCCGGATCAAGTTTGAAACTCCAGTCGATGCTTCACTGGAATATTCACAAGCCAAACTGCAACAGGTCGATAAAATCGTACGTCAGCATCCTGATGTACGTGCAACTTATGGCGTAATTAATGGTGTGACCGATCGCGGTAAAAATCATATCAGCTTACGTGTCACTGTAACTCCGCGGACTGAACGTGAGAAAAGCTTGAATGATCTCAATAATGAATTCCGTCAACGTTTACAATCTGTGGGCGGCATTACCATTACCTCAGTTGCTTCCGCGGATGAAACCGTATCGGGTGGTCAAAAGCCGATTATGATCTCAATCAAAGGCCCTGATTTGAATGAACTACAAAAGATTTCTGATCGCTTTATGGTCGAGATGGCTAAAATTGATGGCATCGTCGATCTGGAAACATCCCTCAAAGAGCCAAAACCGACCTTAGGCGTACAGATCAATCGCGTTCTGGCCAGTGATCTTGGTTTGTCAGTCAATCAAATTGCCAATGTAGTTCGCCCATTGATTGCCGGCGATGATGTCACCACGTGGCAGGATGAAAAAGGTGAAACTTATGATGTTAACTTACGCCTGACCGAAGACCGGCGCACCCTGCCGAGCGATCTGCAAAATATGTATATCACTTCATCTAAAATGGATGGTAATAATCAGCCGATTTTGATCCCGCTTTCTAGCGTTGCTAATTTTGAAGAAAAACTGGGAGCTTCTCAGATTAATCGTCGTGATCTGGCGCGTGAGGTACTGGTTGAAGCAAATACCTCTGGACGCCCTGCAGGTGACATCGGTACTGACATTAGCAGACTTCAGGATAATTTCGACATGCCACCGGGTTATAGTTTTGATACCCAAGGCGCCAATGCAGATATGGCAGAATCCGCTGGTTATGCGTTGACTGCGATTACTCTGTCGATTGTATTTATTTATATTGTGCTGGGTTCACAGTTCAACAGCTTTATTCATCCTGCTGCCATTATGGCTTCATTACCTTTGTCATTAATTGGTGTATTCCTGGCGCTGTTCCTGTTTAATTCGACCATGAACCTGTTTTCGATTATCGGGATTATTATGCTGATGGGTCTGGTAACCAAAAATGCGATTCTGCTTATCGACTTCATCAAGAAAGCCATGGATCGGGGTGAAGCCCGGTATGATGCGATTCTAAATGCTGGCAAAACCCGTTTACGTCCGATTCTGATGACCACCAGTGCCATGGTGATGGGAATGGTGCCGCTCGCTCTGGGCTTAGGTGAAGGTGGAGAACAAAGTGCGCCTATGGCACATGCCGTGATCGGTGGGGTGATTACCTCTACCCTGCTCACCTTGGTGGTTGTTCCAGTGATTTTCACTTACCTGGATGACCTTAAGAATTTTATGCTGCGCCAAGCTCGTAAAATCATGGCATAATTTAAACCATCACAATGAGGTGACATTCACGAATGTTCACCTCATTTTTTATTGTATAATCTCTGCTTTAACGCTTAATTTTTTAGGACAGTTTCCATGCGCGCGAGTCGCTTTTTATTTGCAACGTTGAGAGAAACCCCGAACGATGCTGAAGTTATTTCACATCAGCTGATGCTCCGTGCCGGTATGATTCGTAAGTTGGCTTCAGGTTTGTACACCTGGCTGCCGATGGGCGTTCGCGTATTAAATAAAGTTGCAGCGATCGTTCGCGAAGAAATGAATAACGCGGGTTCACTCGAAGTCTTGATGCCTGTGACTCAACCAGCTTCTCTTTGGGAAGAATCTGGTCGTTATGTGCAATACGGTCCTGAACTATTACGTTTTAAAGATCGTCATACCAATGATTTCGTACTTGGTCCAACACACGAAGAAGTCATCACTGATCTGGCACGTAATGAGCTAAAAAGTTACAAACAATTGCCTGCAAACTTCTACCAGGTTCAAACAAAATTCCGAGATGAAATTCGTCCTCGTTTTGGTGTGATGCGTTCACGTGAATTCATTATGAAAGATGCTTACTCTTTTCATGCGGATCAGGAATCTCTGCAAGCAACTTACGACAAAATGTACGAAGCGTACTGCAAGATCTTTACCCGTTTGGGTCTGGATTTCCGTCCAGTACAAGCGGATACCGGTTCAATCGGTGGTTCAGGTTCACACGAATTCCACGTCTTGGCTTCAAGTGGTGAAGATGATATCGCATTCTCAACTGAATCTGATTATGCGGCTAACATCGAAATGGCTGAAGCGATTCTGGTGGGCGATCGTGCTGCTCCAACTCAAGAACTGAAAGTGGTTGATACCCCAAATCAAAAAACGATTGCTGATGTATCAAGCTTCCTTGGCACTGACCCTGCACATTCAGTGAAGGCATTACTGGTTCAAGGCGTTGCAGCTGAAGAAGGTAAAGCAGCTCCTGTCGTTGCCCTGTTCCTTCGTGGTGACCATGAACTGAATGAAATTAAAGCCGAAAAGCATCCAAAAATTGCTGCGCCTTTGGCTTTTGCTACTGAAGCTCAACTTGCTGAACTAGGTTTGACTGCTGGTTTTGTTGGTCCACAAGGTTTAGTAGAAAAAGGCCTAACAGTGATTGTTGACCGTGCTGCTTCTGTACTTTCTGACTTCGTCGCGGGTGCAAACGAAGCAGACAAGCACGCAACTGGCGTGAACTGGGAACGTGATGCGCAGTTTAGCGAAGTTTATGACCTGCGTAATGTGGTTGAAGGCGATCCTTCTCCAGATGGTAAAGGTACACTTCAAATCAAACGTGGTATTGAAGTAGGTCATATCTTCCAGTTAGGCAAAAAATATTCTGAAGCTTTAGGCTGTAAGGTCTTAGGTGAGGATGGTAAACCATTCACTGTAACAATGGGTTGTTATGGTATCGGTGTGACACGTGTCGTAGCATCTGCAATTGAACAGAATTACGATGAAAAAGGTATCATCTGGCCGGCTGCGATCGCTCCATTTGAAGTAGCAATTGTGCCAATGAATGCGCATAAATCACCTCGCACTTTAGAAGCTGCTGAAAGCTTATATGCAGAACTGCAAGCTGCTGGTTTTGACGTACTGCTTGATGACCGTAATGAACGTCCAGGTGTGAAATTCTCTGATCTTGAATTGACTGGTATTCCACATCGCATTGTGATTGGTGAAAAAGGTCTGGATGCAGGTACTTTTGAATATAAAGGTCGCCGTGATGCAGAATCAGTAAATCTTTCGAAAGAAGAACTACTGGCAAAAATTGCTAAATAATTTTTTCTGAATCAATAAAAAAGTCCCGCCTAGAGCGGGATTTTTTATATGTCTGAATTAGCAGAACTTATGTCCGCCAAAGCAGTTTGAGGTCACATTCTGGTTCTGTAGCAGCTTATCCATTAAGGTTAAAGTTGCAGGAGTACCATCTACATAGTTAGTAAATTTACCTACATCAATATTCAGTTTACGTACCACCGCGACATTCGCCAGAGACCCTAGAGCCTCACCCACACTGACATCGATCAAGTTTTCAGGTCGTAACAGAAATTCTGAAATAGCAGTTGCTACCTGAGGTAATACGAATGAAATATCAACTTCATCTGTGGTTTTTAACACACCCAGTTGAATCGGGTCTTTAAAAGATAGCCACCAACCTGGTTTTGCAATATCAGCCGCATCCGCACCTTGCCAATGCACATTCTGACTCTGTAAAGACAAATAACCGCCTGTACCATTTAATGGAATATTATGGATCATATTTAGAGCCTGAACAAAGGTGATGTCCATATTCAGGTTATCCAGACTTGAACCAGCACCCATTTGAAAGAAAGAATGTGTTCCTAAATTAAGAAATCCAATTAATGGATCAAACTCTACATACAGCTTATCTTTTGAAAAATCTGGTGTACCAATCACATCATTTGGCAAAGTTGAACCCGTTAAAGCCTTTGCTAATGGAATCGAAGCAATAGTAGAACGGATATTACTTACAGTCGCTGACTTTAAGCGTTGCCCAGTGACGACAGTTTCTGGCATGGTAAAGTCTACCCGCATGGAAGGCACTGTAATCCCGGTATGGCCATCAGCACCTGGCTTACTGGTAAAAGTACGAGTTTGTCCTAATGCCTTTAAATTCCCTGAGATTTTTTCATTATTCGCAACACCAAAGGTCCCCGCTTTTGTGACAGACTCACCAGTGGTTTGTGCCATTTTCATATAACCACTAAAACTTTTGAGGCCATCATTGGGATTTTCGATGTTGTCAGTCCCCATGGTTAAGAGTCCGACAATTTTATCTGCCCCTAGACGAAAACCGACCACTTCACGGGTAGAGGCACTTCCACCATTTTTAATTGCAAACTCAACAAAGGGATTACTCACACTGGCACTGGTATTAGCACGGTCGCCTGAAAAGACAGGGTTACCTTTATCATCAAGAGAGGTATTTAAGCCACTCAAAGCCAAGTTAGAAATATCAATATCACAACCATTGGTATTCCCAATACTGTTATTGGTTCCACCACAACCAAGCTGTAAAGTTTTGATATTAATGTTCAGTTCCATTAAAGCTTCAATACTTAGCTTATGGAAGTTAATCCCTTGTGATGGATCATAAGCATTTTCCAAATTTAATAATGCCTGTGCATCAACTGCCGATAAAGCCTCATCATCTAAGGCTCTCATAGCCATCGCCTGTTGAGTAAGGCCCATTAAAGTGACAATCAAGCTATTCAATATTATTTTTTTCATGAAATCATCCCTTATTTCAGCGCGGTGTAATACCAAGCGTACTGCGCATGGTTCCGCCTGTGAGTGCAATTGTTGCTATATTCTGCATATTGCCATTTGTGGTCATGGCCATGTTGGTTCTAAACGGCTCGATAATCTTCTGATCTTTATTAAATTTAATTTGATTATCTAAAGTAACCGTATCTTCACTCACGCCTATTTTGGTGATTAATCCTAAATTCCCTTCCATACGATTAAAGTTAATCGCAGAAGTATGAACTGCACCTGTGCTATCTACATCTTCATTAATCAGACTAAAATAACTACCAAGATTATTGACATCACCTTTTTCTGTAGAAGTTAATGTTCGGAACTTAAAGTTTGCATCCAGCGATAAATAATTTTCGTCTGCTACATCCAGTCCCGGAATAATCATTAACTCACCACTACCATCAAGCATCATGGCAATTGTTGTTAATACATCGTCGCGTTTAGAAAAATTGTCATCAGGAACAAACTGATCACATTTATTGCCTGATACACAGTTATATTTAGATCCCGGTAGTTGCCCAATTGCCACCTCAGCTTTCGCTGCGATCAGCAATTTATCAGCTTTTACATAGATGCCTTCATCCTCATAACCAATCACCCCTTTGGATTCAATAAAGGCATCAATATTTCGAAGGCCAGCATAATAGTTTCGCGCATGGCCATTCTCTACACCACCATCAATTAAAAGAATTGAGGTTGTACTTGGTGCTCCAGTTTTGGCATCCTTTCCATAACCTTCAGTTGATGCCATTACGTTATAGGCAATACCATTCTTGTCACCGTCATATTTTGTACCCGACAAGGCAACATTGGCATTCAGGTTGTAAATTGGGATACCAATTCCCCAAGAACCACTATTCCCAGAAATAACACCAGTATCATTAGAAATAAAATTTGCTTTGGCTGCAATCGACTGGAAATCCATACCCCGTATGGCAATTAGTGCGAAATCCTGATTAGCAGACGTACTGCTTAAAGTTTGCTGCAAAACCGGATTACTTCGTCTAAGCGTTGACTTAATATTGTCATTCACTAAAAATTCTAAGCTCTGTGCCTGAATTGTATTGATATAAATATCGCCAAAATCGATATAAGCATTATTTTTTCCAGTCAATGAACGTAATTCATTAAACTGAACTGCATAGCTTCCTTTACCCGTATGACCAATTTCCAAAGTTGTTGGCTTTAAACCCTGTGCTGCTGCCACTTCCTGATTGGTAAAATCAGCTGATAAACCAAGATGCAAGCCACCTTCACCTGCGTTATAGCTTGAAACACTGCGATCTTGTCGTGTCAGCACACCACCAACTTTATTACTTATATCAAAAGAATTCAGTTTTGACTGATCGGCACCTAACGACAAACGTGCATTACTCACTGCACCCGAAATACCATAGCGCATGATATTTTTTAAATCGCCATCTCCATTTTGATAGCGTAAATCAAAGTTTAATCCAGCTGTTTGCGCACCAGTTGTTCCTATAGCCACTGGTTTTAAATTAATTAGATGGTCTTGTGTGCCACTTTTACTGGCGAGTACGACGCCTTGTATCGGGTCTATATACATATAGCCCGTACCAGCGAAGTTAAAATTAAAGTTATCTAGAACTAAGCTATTTGTACCTAAAGTATGTTTAATCGTGGCATCTTGCAAATTGAAATCGATAGTAGCTGTTTCATTCTTATTGAATAAACCAGCTGTCGTTTGAAGCACCATTTTAAATGGACTATCAATCGCAAGACCTAATTTGCCCAAATTTTGATTGTTTTCGACACAGCTTGTTCCAACACAATCCTTACTCACAAGTTTAAAATCTGCATTGGCCCTAAAGGGAGCTACGCTTGCTTCTAAACGAATCCCTGCACCAGCATCGGTCGCACCGACATCAAACTTAAGCTGGCTTAAAATCGCATTTTGATCTTTGCCTAAGATTTCTACTTTATGCAATCCCAGTCCCATCTTGGTATTTACATCAGCATTCGGGTCATACCAATTGAGCTGTTCAACTTCAACTTTTGATACCTCGTGTGTAATCGTAATACCGTCTTGACCAGTGATATGACCCAATTCTTGTTCTTCAATCAGCTCTAGTGCGTAACTATGCTGTGCCAAACAGATACATGCCGTTAATAATTTAATTTGTGATTTTATTTTTTTCATTCTTTCATCCCTATGCTGCATCCATGCAGTTAGCAACGGCTTTGTGCACTCCCTGCTGAGCAGTTAAAGCCAAATATTTTTAAGTTTCCTGACATGTGCATGTTGCCGTGCATATTGAGACCCATAAAGCCCTTCTCACGCCCCCGGTCAAATTCTGGAACATCTGCTGAGGCAGTGGTATATGTACCGTCCTCTTTATAAACACGATTGGTGAAGGTCGTATACTTTTCTGAATTGGCATAGCCTTCCTTATCACCCTCACCGGTTCCGGTTTCAATAGCCAAAGTATTAAAGCCTAAATTTCTTATTTTTAAAGGTTTATCATCATAAAAAGTGATTTTCATGGCTGTTTGAGGATCGCCTGCCGCATTAGTAATCGTGGTGCCATCGATAGAAAACTTATCAATTTGCAGGGTGCCTTGTATGCCTTTAAATACCAGCCATTTTTTATTACCTTGGGCATCAACATGATTGTTCGGAGAAATAGCCAAGCGACAAAACAAGGTGTTAATTCCACAATCTTCTGTTGGCTTGTAATACACTTCTAACTTATTAGCGACCGTTTCAGAAATTTGAGATTTCGTTAAATCAGTAGCGTATTGATGATTGAGTGACAAGGTCCAGCTTAAATCCGCTCCGCCTTGACCCGTTTCTGCTGTCATTTGCTGCGGATCAAGACTGACCAAGCCGGCTTGTGTCGCTAAAGAAATCCCAAGAACTGTAGCAAGCATCAACTTTTTCAACATTGCCCTATTCCTTTATAGACCTGTAGTTTTTATTTTTAGATGTTGAATCAACACACCATCAATCACTGCTGAACCAAAATTCCTCATTGAGTTATCAGTAGCTCCCCTAAATATCACACCAGTTGCATTATTATCATCTTTTGCCTTCAGCATATTGGTATTGGCAATACGTTCAACAGAACCAATGGCGATACTACTGTGTGTCGCATCACGTCCTTGATACAAGGCAATGCTATCTGAAGCTTGAGCTTTAATTTCAGTACCACATGTATATACATTACATGTAGAGCCTAAAAGTGCTTCTGATCCTAAAAAGCCACCTTTTCCATCTGGATAACGCTGATAAATCCGGTTGTAAATATCTGGAATTTTAGGAATACGTGTCACTTCCAAAATAATATTATTTCCTTCCGAACCCACAACAAAAGGTTGGTACATAGTTCCTAGTACCAAGTTGATATTCGGGCTATATAAATACAATCCCTCGGTATCGTGAAATATAGGTGCTGCAGAGCCATTTAAAGCAGGAGTCGGACCATCTCCATCAAGATTATTCTCTTTTGCTGCACTACTAATGCGAATCCCTTTACTGTTCAAATTGTTTGAATCACTGGTCAGAGTAGAGAGATCATCATTAGTATTGAGTCGGATCAGACTCGCCAGGCCTAAGGTTTGACTATATGTAAGATCAGGCGATGTAAGGGTTTGAAATAATCGGACTTGTGAACCGTTCATGCTCAAACCATTAGCAATAAACTGTGCACGAAAACGTTCAGAAATATCTAAGCCTGAAGTAGGTGCTCCAGTAGCATAATCTACGGTATTACTTGAGTTTAAAGAACGTGAGAAAATATCAGTCCAAAAACCTAGTTTAATATTATTATCTGCTTCATTTGCAGCAACTGTTGCAAGAGGTGCTTCCAAAGCTAGATAGCCCACTTCTTTTCCAGTATCCGTAAACTGTTTTACTGTTTCGGCTCCGGCATGAAATAACCAGGGATTGCTGGCTGTTCCCCAATTAAACCCCTGATTGCTATAGCGGCTACTGAGTGAGTTATCACTTTTTGATAAAGCTAAACCATAGATAAATACATCAGCCTTCGTACGTAGCGTACTGACTGAGGCACCCATTGCAGCTTCTTTGGCCGCTGTTGTTGCGCTCGCTTTAACCGCTTGCTCCTTAGCGGTCACTGCATTTTTTGCCTGAATTAGTGCATATTTATCTGCTTCAATTGCTAATTTTTCTTGTGTCGCATTCTCTACAACTGTAATAACCCTGGAATCAATAATATTAGTTCGTGTACCTACTGCTTGAGTCCACCTATTATTCAATGAAGTCGATACCCGATCTCCGTATAACAATTCAATCATCTCATAGGTATTACTTAATGCATAATCATGAGATTTTGTTTTGTTGTGCCATGATCCTGATCGACCTGCTGTAGTTGTACCATCATTTATAATAGAATAAATACCTGTAATACCATCCCAATAATCCTCATAACGCTGCTGATAATATTCCTGTATCAATGAGGAATTTAAGTATTCTTCTACAATCCCACTACGTGCACTTGCGCCAATTTCATTACGGATTGCGGTTAAAGTCGTATTATAGTTTTGAGTTTTATAGGTACTGACACTATTGTCATAAGTCGTTTGATAAAGATTGGCATTTGCACTAATACCATTTAAATAGCTACTCGCATACACTCGATCATAGACTTTGTTATAGGCACGTTCACCTAACTGAGCATAGTTCTCTCCAGTCGGAATAATACGAATAAAGCCTGTGTCTGCCTGACTTGGATTGGCAATGTTTCGTGCATAGCTTGAACCACTAGAAGCATCATTCGGTGCCTGAAAAACCATTTTAAAGTCATCAAGTACTAGGGCAACACCTTCACCGGTAGTATCAGAAAGAGAAGAATCAGTTAATTCCTGCATTGCATGTGCGGATGGCAATAATCCTAAACCGATCATCATTGCCAAATAGCTTTTACGAAATTGAAATTTAGCTTTTATTTGAGCCATCTCGACCTATCCTTCTTATCTGATGCTCCGCATCTTTATCCTTCAGCTTCCCAGCCTTCAATTTTTGATTTTTATGATGCTTGGCACATCTTTTTTATATATTCATTCTTCATTATGCTTATTTTTAGCAGGATTACCAAAGCCAAAAGACCAAAAATCCCGAGTTTCCGATGAATGAAACAGTAAAAAATAAGCGAGGCATTTGCCTCGCTTATTGAATGCTTTAAAACGATTAAGCTTTAGGCAAAGTCACGCCTGTCTGCCCTTGGTATTTACCACCACGATCTTTATAGGAGGTTTCACAAACTTCGTCTGATTCGAAGAACAGCATTTGAGCCACACCCTCACCCGCATAAATACGTGCAGGCAGGTTAGTCGTATTCGAAAACTCTAGCGTGACATGACCTTCCCACTCAGGTTCAAGTGGAGTCACATTCACGATAATGCCGCAACGTGCATAGGTCGATTTACCCAAGCAAACGGTCAGTACATTTCGTGGAATGCGGAAGTATTCTACTGTACGAGCCAATGCAAATGAGTTGGGTGGAATGATACAAACATCTGATTCAATATCGATAAAGCTTTTTTCGTCAAAGTTTTTCGGATCAACAATTGCAGAGTGAACATTGGTGAATACTTTAAACTCACGCGCACAGCGCACGTCATAGCCATAACTTGAAACACCATAAGAGATCAGCTTTTGACCATTTTCATCCAGACGAATCTGGTTTTCTGCATACGGTTCAATCATGCCGTGTTTTTCGCTCATTTCGCGAATCCAACGATCAGACTTAATTGCCATTGATATAATCCAAAAATCTTAAAAATAAGTAATTGCGACGTACTTTAACTGAAATTGACACTAATGAAAATAAGCGAAATTCTGACAGCTAAATTTCAGGAAATTTAGCTGCTTTTTCAGGTTTAAAGACTGAGGAGTGCTGAATAGGATAAAGGTACAGAAAAGCTCATTAAAATAATGGAAGCAGTCTTTTGTAAGTTCTTTTGATTCAGCCAGCGATTGTTTTTTCTAGCCAATAAACTACCTAAAAAGGTCCAGAAAAATGCGATAGGAATAAGTAATGCCAAGAATGCCAGCATATAAGTCACATAATATTGACTGCTTTTCCATACAATGACCGGGAAAATGGCCGAAGCAAATAATAATGCCTTAGGATTCAGCAAAGTCGCCAAAAATAGTTCCCGTGCCCGAATCGAAATATATTGAAAATTTTCACCAAGTTCTGCGGTACGCCATAATTTTAAAGCTAAAAATAGAATATAAGCGGCACTACAGAGTTTGAGAATATGAGGTAATTCCGGCAAATAGACCGAGATTTTACCAATCAAAAAGCCCCAGAATGTAATTGCGACGAGATAGCCGAAAGCTTCTGCAGGAATAAGGCGAAAAGTTTTTCTAAATCCAACTTGAATACCTGACGATGCCAATAAAGTATTGGTTGGGCCCGGTGTTAATAGAATGGCTGCCACTAAACCAATAAATAACCATGAAATCATAGTTTGACCTCGCTCTTAGGTATTAAGCATAAAATAATCTGGTCAAATCTGCAAAAAAATAATTGTAAGAGAACATATTAAAAAATTTTATATTTTATTATTTTTAATTAATTTCATATAATTATTTAAAAATATAAGAGAATTACCTTTCAGTCAATTTT
>NZ_DCRI01000092.1:0-21240 GCF_002324975.1 Acinetobacter sp. UBA1496
TTTTAACAGAAAATAACAATTAATTGAAAGATATAGATTGGAGAAAGGCTTATTAAGCTTATAAAAATTATACACTTATTTATTTGTTTACTTTAATAATCAAAAACTTAAAAAGAAGTTTACAGATAACTCAGTACATTGTTTTATTGTGTAACATACGTCAACCATAAAAAAAAGGCCACCTTGAATGGTGACCTTTCTGATAATTTTAGTTCGATGCTTTGCGTTTCATTTGATCAAAAAAATCATCATTGGTTTTGGTTTCTTTCATGCGGTCAAGCAAGAATTCCATCGCGACCAGTTCATCTTGGGTATGCAGAAGTTTACGAAGAATCCAGACTTTACGCAGTTTGTCTTCGGACATTAAACGTTCTTCACGACGCGTACCGGATTTCTTGATATTCATCGCAGGGAATACGCGTTTTTCCGCAATACGGCGATCCAGCGTGATTTCCTGGTTACCTGTACCTTTGAATTCTTCGTAGATCACTTCATCCATTTTACTGCCGGTTTCAATCAGTGCAGTAGAAATGATTGTAAGAGAACCGCCTTCTTCGATATTACGTGCAGCACCAAAGAAACGTTTAGGACGCTCAAGTGCATGTGCATCTACACCACCGGTCAGTACCTTACCTGATGAAGGAATCACAGTGTTATATGCACGTGCCAGACGGGTAATCGAATCCAGCAGAATCACCACATCTTTCTTGTGTTCAACCAGACGTTTAGCTTTTTCAATCACCATTTCAGCCACTTGAACGTGACGGGCAGGGGATTCATCAAAGGTAGAGGCGACCACTTCACCACGAACAGTACGTTCCATTTCGGTGACTTCTTCAGGACGTTCATCAATCAAAAGGACAATCAGGAAGCATTCAGGGTTATTACGAACAATCGATTGCGCGATGTTCTGTAATAGCATGGTTTTACCAGCTTTTGGTGGTGCTACGATAATCGAACGTTGACCTTTACCAATGGGTGCCACCAGATCGACGACACGTGCAGTTAAATCTTCAGTCGTACCATTACCAAGTTCCATCACTAATTGTTCAGTAGGGAACAATGGAGTTAAGTTTTCGAACAGGATTTTATTACGTGAATTCTCTGGGGTATCGTAGTTAATCTGATTGACTTTAAGCAAAGCAAAATAACGCTCACCCTCTTTAGGCGGACGAATGGTTCCCGTAATGGTGTCACCGGTACGCAGGTTAAAGCGTCGAATTTGTGATGGGCTGACATAGATATCGTCAGGACCTGCCAAATAAGAGCCTGCTGCAGAGCGTAAGAAGCCAAAACCATCTGACAAAATTTCTAGAACGCCATCACCAAAAATCTCTTCGCCATTCATCGCATGGCGTTTTAAGATGGCAAAAATAATGTCTTGCTTACGGTTACGAGCCATACCTTCAAGGCCCATAAACTCGGCAATCTTGATGAGTTCGCCAATCGGTTTTTTCTTGAGTTCGGTTAAATTCATAGGTGGTCAGATAGAATCAAAGTTCTAAGGTATAGGTTAGAAAGGGAGTAACATTCGGCCGCATATAAGCATTCAAACGAAAGCAATTGAATTTGCACAAGAACAATTCAGAGGTCTGTTTGATTGTTTCAAAGAGAAATGTGAAAACAATTTCTATTGCCGAGCGGCATGTTATGTAATGTGTCTTGTAAGAAACTGACAGGATTTAGCATCCTTTATCTCTTGAAGTTGAAATATAAGAGAGAAACAGGTTTTTGTCAATTTATAGACGAAAAAAATACGCAACCTTTGGTCGCGTATTTTTAGTTGAACATTTAGTGCTTAGATATTTTGATCAATAAATGCAGTCAATTTAGATTTTGGTGCTGCACCGACTTGAGTCGCTACGACTTCACCATTTTTGAACATCAATAAAGCTGGAATGTTACGGATATTGAAGTTCACAGCAGTTTGTTCGCAAGACGTTACGTCAACTTTGACAATTTTCACTTTGCCTTGATATTCATCAGCCAATACTTCAAGTACAGGGGCAATAGCTTTACATGGTGCACACCAGCCAGCCCAGAAATCAACCAGCACAGGAACGTCTGATTGAAGAACGTCTGCTTCGAAGTTTGCGTCAGTAGTGTTTACGATGTTGCCAGACATAGAGTGCTCCAAAATTAATTTTATAAAGATAACTATAATTATTAGTATTACATAGCCATCTTTAACAATGTAGGGGAATCTGTAAATTTTCAAGCTTTAATGTTGTTTTGTCTAATGGATGATCACGATAGTCACCATCGCCTCATACAATTGTCCTATAAATGAAAAAAATAATTACGCGAAATTGTCCTGACAAATGGCTTTTAAATTGCATGGTTGTGAATTACTCTAAGCACAATTCTTAAAAGGTTTATTTCTAGAATGTCTGATTTTTTGATTGATGAAGAATTACTCGCAGCCATCGATATGGGATCAAACAGTTTTCATTTGGCGATTGCCCGGGTGGATCATGGCGAAGTGAAAAAAGTCGCATCAATGTCAGAAAAGGTTCAGCTTGCTGCGGGACTGGATGAAAATAAAAATTTAACTGAAGCCGCACAGCAGCGTGGTTTAGCTTGTCTGGCCCGTTTTGTCGGACGTTTGGGTTCTGTACAACCAAACCGTTTACGGATTGTGGCAACCAATGCATTACGCCAAGCCAAAAATGGTCATGAGTTCATTCAGAAAGCGGCTGAAATTTTACCAAAACCGATTGAAATTATTGCTGGTCGTGAAGAAGCGCGTCTAATTTATCTCGGTGTGTCACATACCATGCCCAATACTGGCCGTCGTCTGGTGGTAGATATCGGTGGGGGCTCGACTGAACTGATTATCGGGGAAGAATTTGAACCCATTCATACCGAATCAGTTCAGATGGGTTGTGTGACTTTTACCAAGAAATTCTTTGCTGATGGTGAAATTACCCATAAAGCTTTTGATAAGGCAGTGACTGCGGCACGTAAAGAAATTTCAGGCATTGCCAATACTTATAAATCTGCCGGTTGGGATGCGGTGGTTGGTTCGAGTGGTACGATTAAGGCTTGCCGTCAGATCTGTGTCAACATGGGCTGGAGCAATGATAAAGAACAGCTCACTCGTGAAGGTCTGGAAAAACTTAAAGACAAATTATTCAAATATAAGCATGTTTCGGACATGGAATTTGAAGGTCTGAAAGATGACCGCCGTGCAGTCTTGCCTGCAGGAATTGCCATTTTATATGCGGTATTTGATGTACTGAATATTCCACATCTGGTCTATTCAGATGGAGCATTACGTGAAGGTGTGATGTATGACCTCTTGGGTCGTTTCAAGCATGAAGATATACGTGATCGTTCAGTCCATGCCTTGATTGGTCGTTATAATGCCGATGCCAAGCAGGCCGAACGTGTAGTGCAGACTGCACAAAAACTGTTTGATGATGTAGCAGGTGATCTTGGCCTATATAGCGAGGACAGTGATTTACTTCGTCGTGCAGCTTATTTGCACGAAATTGGTTTAGCGATCAGTCATAGTGGTTATCACCGCCACGGTGCCTATTTGTTGCAACATTCTGACATTGCCGGTTTTTCGCAGGTAGATCAGAATTATTTGTCACATTTGGTCGCACATCATCGCCGTAAATTGCGCGCTGATGCCAAGCATGATGTGATGAAAGTCGGTGGAACTAAACTTTTACAGCTGTGTTTGCTGTTGCGTCTGGCGGTTTTGGTCAATCACAGTCGTAGTGATGAGATGCTTCCTGCCATTGAACTTAAGGTCAAGAATGCGCAACAATGGCAGCTCAGCATTTCTGGTGATGCCAAACAATGGCCATTATTGATTGCTGAACTGCATGATGAACAGGTGCAGTTTAAAAATTGGGAGATCGAGCTCTCGGTTCAATCTGAACAATTTGTTAATTAATACCTTTATAGGGATGAAAACGGTTGACCTATGAAAAATAAAGCTACCCCATCAAAAGCATGGACGACAGTACAGATTGCTCGTCATCCGGAACGTCCACAATTTCTGGACTACGTAGGTGAAATATTCACTGAATTTGATGCTTTGCATGGCGACCGTCTCTATGGTGATGATGGCGCAATGATCGGTGGTCTGGCACGTTTCGATGGACAACCAGTGATGATCGTGGGTCAGCACCGTGGTCGTAGTACCCGTGAAAAATTACAGCATAATTTTGGAATGAGTAACCCGGAAGGTTACCGTAAAGCTCAGCGTCTGCTCGATATGGCGGAACGTTTTAATCTGCCAGTCTTCACCTTTATTGATACCATGGGTGCATACCCGGGTGTGGGTGCGGAAGAGCGTGGTCAGGCTGAAGCGATTGCATCGAGTTTGGCACAACTTTCTAATCTGAAAGTACCTGTAATTGCCACTGTTCTGGGTGAAGGTGGTTCAGGCGGTGCACTCGGGATTGGCGTGGCAGATCGTGTAGTGATGCTGTCTCACAGTATTTATTCAGTGATTTCACCGGAAGGTTGTGCGTCTATTCTGTGGAAAACTGCAGAAAAAGCGGAACAAGCCAGTGAAGCTTTGGCATTAACTGCTGAAAAATTGCAGAAGATGGGCATTGTTGAATACGTAGTTGATGAAGGTGAAGGTGCACATCTGGATCCGGATGAAGTCATGTACCAACTGAAAGCAGTCCTGAAAGAAGCTTTAAATGAACTGCAAGCAATGGAACCACAAGCACGATGCGAAGCACGTTACCAACGTTTAATGAAGTTTGGCAGCGACAATTTAGGTCTGGCATCTTAAAGCAACTGCAGGGCTTTCCTGCAGAGACAAAATTTCTAATCGGATGTAGTGGCGGCGTGGATTCCATGCTGTTGCTGCATCTGATGTTTTTTTTGTGCCCGGGAAAAATCCGTGCGATCTATGTTGATCATCAATTGCAAAGTATCAGCGGGGAATGGGGCACTTTTGTCCAGCAACAGTGTCAGCAACTAAATATTCCCTGCATCATTCAGCCGGTCCATGTTGCCAGTGGCAATCTGGAATCTCAGGCTCGCCAATCGCGTTACCAAGCTTATTTACAACATCTTCAGCCCAATGAAGTTCTAGTCTTGGCTCATCATCAGCAGGATCAGGCAGAAACTTTAATGTTGCGCTTACTTTCTGGTGCAGGGATTGATGGTCTGGCCGCCATGAAAGCGATCGATATACGCCACGATTTAACCATTTGGCGGCCACTGCTGGATATTTCCCGTGAGCAGATTTGCCAATGGGCAGCAGATTTAAACATCCAGAATATTGAAGATCCGACCAATCAGAATACCCATTATGACCGTGCTTGGGCACGTCAGGTGCTATGGCCAGTCTTAAGTCATCGCTATCCGAAAATGCAGTCCGCCTTGGCACGTACCAGTGAACTGATGCAAGATGCGCAAAACATTCTGCAAGAAGTATTGGAGCAGGATCTGAAACGCTGTGGCAATGCCGAAATCCTCGATATACCTTCATTCTCAAGTTTATCCAAAGCACGGCAGCGCCAGTTAATCTCGGTCTGGATGAAAGGCGAAGGACAATATCGTCCTTCTCTGGACATGGTTGAGCGTGTACAGACCGAAGTAATCGAAGCGAAACAGGATGCTCAGGCAGCGCTGCATTGGTCGGGCTATTATTACGTGCGTTATCAGCAGCAGTTACATCGCCTAAAAGCTGAAGTTTATCTGGCTGATCAACAGCTAAACGTAGCTGAACAGCAGATCATTTTACAGAATAAAAATCAGGTTCATCTTCCTTCTGGTCAATTCGGGATTCAAAGGGCTGAGATAGGATTGTCTCCCACTTTATTAGGACAACCCTTGTATTTACGTCAACGGAAGGGGGGTGAAAAAATTCATCTCTATGGCCGGATGGGGCACTGGCCGCTCAAAAAAGCCATTCAGGAAGCGCAAATATTTCCCTGGACTCGGCATACTATTCAAATATTAAGCACAGATAATGTTATGCTAGGCGTGTTTACACCTAAAGGATTTTGGTTAGCTCAATCTGCATATTGTGAGGCAGGGGGGTGGCTACCCATTTCGGTTTCTTCAACTTTAGAATTCAACGACGAGCATTAAACATGAGTGCAGCTTTAAATTGTAATATTAGTTTTATTGGTGGCGGTAATATGGCACAAGCCTTGATTGGCGGGCTAATTTCGCAGGGGTTGCCAGCAACGCGTATTACAGTTTCTGATCCGGTTGAGAAAGTACGCTCACTTCTTGCAGAAAAAGAAGTCAATGTCACTGATGATAATATTGCTGCTATTAAAGATGCGGATATCGTCCTGTTTGCAGTCAAACCACAGGTTTTAGCTGGTGTGTTAAAACCACTTCAAGGTTTACTTGCTGGTAAGCTGGTGATTTCAATTGTTGCGGGTGCCGAGATTGCAACACTATCTGTGCTATTGGGTACTGACCGTATTGTCCGTGTGATGCCAAATACACCCGCATTGGTACAGACTGGTGCACATGGTTTATTTGCCAATGCAGAAGTTGGTAGTGATGACCGTGAGCTGGCGAGTCAGATTTTGGCTTCTACCGGCCTGACAATTTGGGTAAACTCAGAAGCTCAGATTGATGCCGTAACTGCTGTGTCTGGTTCAGGGCCTGCTTACTTCTTCTATATGATGGAAAGCATGATTCGTGCAGGCAAGAATTTAGGTCTGGATGAAAAAGTAGCTACTGCATTGACGTTGCAAACTGCTTTGGGGGCAGCGCAAATGGCGATCACCAGTTCTAATACACCAGCAGAGCTGCGTAAGAATGTCACATCTCCGAATGGTACAACTCAAGCGGCATTGGAAGTATTTGATCGCGCGCAAATTTCTCAGAATATTCAGGCAGCGCTTGCTGCTGCGCAAAAACGTAGTCAGGAACTGGCCCAAGAGCTCAGTGACAATAGCAAATAATCTTCAGTTTAATTTTTAGGAACGTTCAAGTATGGGTGCAAATTCTGCGCTAATTTTTGGCATTATCATTAACGTCGCGATTTTGCTCGTATTCTTCCGCTTTTTAATGCAATTGGCCGCGGTGAGTCCTTATAATCCTGTCGTTCTATCTACTGTCAAAGCGACTAAAATTGTAGATGTGTTCGGGCGTATTTTCCCAACCGCAGGTAAAGGCCGGGTGAATACTGCTGCACTGGCACTTTTAGTCGTGCTGTATTTGCTGAAAATTTTTGGCATCATGTATTTGTCCGGGGGAATGCCAAATGGTCCAATCCATTTGCTTATTCTAACCTTCGTCACCATGATGCAGGATTTGATCCGCTTCTGTCGTTACCTGATTTTTGCAACGATTATTTTGAGCTGGGTGGTGATGTTTACCCAATCCCGTTCACCTTATATTGAAGTGGTTCAGGAACTTGCAGAACCATTATTGGCACCGTTCCGCCGTATCATGCCGAATATGGGGATGATCGACCTGTCTCCAATTCTGGCAATTTTGGCATTGATCGTAATTGAAATGATCATGAATCAGGTGGCAATTGTATTGCTAACCGGTCTTTAATCAGATCCCAAAGAAAAAGGACGCCTAAGCGTCCTTTTTTATTTCAAGAAAATTCCCTCTCCTTGTAGGAAAGGGTTAGGGTAAGGTCTATAAATTCAAATAACCTCCATCCCAACCTTCCTCCTAAAAGGAGGAAGGGGCTTTAGTATTAATGCGCTTCATCCCAGTTCATGCCTTTACCAACTTCCACGACCAAAGGCACAGAGATTTCAATCACGGATTGCATCACTTCAGCCAGTTGAGGTGCCAGTTCATCTGCAATTGCTTCATCGACTTCAAATACTAATTCATCGTGGACTTGTAGCAGCATTTTGGCCTGATCTTTAGGTAGCATTTTATCAACCTCAATCATCGCCATTTTAATGATGTCTGCAGCCGAACCTTGTAATGGTGCATTAATCGCAGCACGTTCAGCGGCTTTGCGGACCATCATGTTACGCGTATCGATATCTGGCGTATACAAACGGCGACCCAGAATGGTTTCGACAAAGCCTTGTTCCAATGCAACCTGACGGGTACGCTGCATATATTCATAAATTCCCGGATAGCGGCGGAAATACTGTTTGATATATTCCTGGGATTCCTGACGAGTAAAACCTAACTGACGGGTCAGGCCAAATTCAGACATGCCATAGAGTAGACCGAAGTTCACGGCTTTAGCCTGACGACGCTGATCATTGGTCACTTCTTCAAGCGGGATACCGAGAACTTCAGCTGCGGTACGGCGGTGCACGTCCTGTCCATGGTTAAAGGCATCTACTAGTGCATCATCCTGAGATAAATGTGCCATCAGACGCAATTCAATCTGTGAATAATCGGCTGCGAGTAAGACACGGCCTTCAGGCGCAATAAAGGCCTTACGAATCTGACGACCGATTTCGGCACGAATGGGAATATTCTGCAGGTTTGGATCGGTTGATGATAAACGGCCGGTTGCAGTCAGTGCCTGATGATAACTGGTATGCACACGATGGGTCTCATTATTGGCCTGCTTGCATAGACCATCGGTATAGGTGCTTTTCAGTTTGGACAGACCCCGATATTCCAGAATCAGTTCAGCAATCGGGTGTTCCAGTTTTTCCAGCACACTTTCACTGGTGCTGTACTGACCGGTAGAGGTCTTTTTGCCACCTTTTAGGCCTAGTTTATCAAACAGAACTTCACCGACCTGTTTCGGAGAGCTGACATTAAACGCTTCACCAGCTATTTCCGTGATCTGATTTTCTAGATTCTGCATGGTTTGAGCAAATTCACAACCGAGTTGATCCAAGAAAGCCAGATCCAGTCGGATACCATTTTCTTCCATGCTGGTCAGCACACGCGCTACAGGCATTTCAATATTGTGTAGAATATTGACCAGCTCAGGATAAGTTTGAAGCTTTTTGCTCAGTACTTCAAACAAACGATAGGTCACATGTGCATCTTCTGCGGAGTAGTGTGCTGCGGCTTCGATCTCGATTTTATTGAAAGTTTTTTGTTTGGCGCCTTTACCTGCCACCTGTTCATAGGTCGTGGTTAAGTGGCTTAAGTACAGACGAGCCACATCATCCATGCCATGACGGGTGGCAACCGAGTTGAGCACATAAGAAGCCAGCATGGTATCAAAATACCAGCCCGCCAGATGAATGTCGTGATTTTCCAGAACATGCGCATCATATTTCAGGTGGTGGCCAATTTTCTGAATGGCTTCATCTTCTAAAATCGGTTTGATCTGAGCCAGAATTTCTTCACGATTTAGCTGTTCTGGTACACCTTCATAATCATGTGCCAATGGTACGTAATAGGCATCCTCTGCATCAAAAGCCACCGAAAAACCGACAATCTGTGCAATACGATAATCCAGGCTGGTGGTTTCAGTATCAAAAGCAAAGCGTTTTTCAGTATTTAAACGTTCAAACAGCTTGTCCCAATCTTCCTGAGTTAATACAGTATGATATGTCGCTTCTCCAAGCTGATCGTTATCACTGCTCAGTGTCGCTTGCTGCTCATCGGCTTCCTGAGGTTCAGGTGCTGCTTTAGCAGTAATCGATTGGGTAGCCTGTTTATAGTTACGATTGTTTGGATTATTCGGATGGTCCAGTGATTGCAGCTGGTTACGGAATTCCAGTTCAGTATAAAGATTACGTAAAGCTTCTACATTTGGGTCCTGAAGTTTCAGGTCATCATAAGTGAAGCTTAAATCCAGATCGCAAATGATGCTGGCCAATTGATGATCCAATGCAATGCCATCGGTATTGTCTTTAATATTCTGACCCACTTTACCTTTGATCTTGTCGACATTTTCCAGAATGCCACCAATCGAGCCATATTCATTGAGTAATTTGGCTGCAGTTTTTGCCCCAATTCCAGGCACACCCATAATACCATCTGAGGCATCGCCCATCAGGGTCAGATAGTCAATGATCTGGTTTGGCCATACGCCAAACTTTTCAAAAACCCCATCAACATCCATTGGTTTTTCTTTGAAACTGTCTTCCAGAGTCACTTTATCAGTTACCAGCTGTGCCATGTCTTTATCACCAGTTGAAATCAGCACCTGATGACCTAAAGCTTCAGCACGTTTAGCCAGTGTACCAATAATGTCATCGGCTTCCGCACCTGGCAGCATATGCAGGGGAATGCCTAATGCGCGAATCAAGGCATGTAAGTATGGAATTTGCTGTGACAGTTCTTCCGGCATGCTCGGACGGTCACCTTTATAAATAGGTGATAGCTCGTGACGGAAAGTCGGTTCAGGCGTGTCGAAAATCACCGCCATATGGGTTGGCTGGGTACGGCGCATCAGTTTTTGAATAGCAGAAATCGCACCACGAATTGCATTGGTGTGCAGACCGGTTGACGTGGTTAATGGTGGTAGTGCATGAAAGGCACGAAATAAAAAGTAAGAGCCATCGACCAAGACAAATGGTGGCATGTAATCAATTCCTTATTCAAAAAACAGTTTTATTGTACGTGATTTTTACTGCACTCGCAGGGGCAAGTCGGTTTCTACAGCTTAGCGAATATCGGGTGAAGATGAAATAAGCAGTACAAGCTGTTGTATGATGACATGGTTAAGGAACGAGAACGAGAAGAATGACGGCAGGGCAAAATGAATTGCGTATGATCTGGCTGATTAGTCTGGTAATTGTGGGAATAAGTGCATGGTATCTGGAATTGCAGATCGTGACTTATCTCACTGGTCTGGGTTTCCTGATCAGCGTGATGCAATATATCAGTGCCATTGAAGCGCCCATGCGGGATCTGGCAGCACCGACGCAGGTGATTATGTCAGCCAATTCTAAAATACCGCTATATATTTCTTCTATTATCGCCATTGTCGGAGGCGTGACTGAGCTTAACTGGCTCATGGGCATTGGTATTACCGCCTGGATTTTCTTTCTATTACGCTGGCTACAACGTTTGGAACGTAATATTATCCAGTTGCAATCTCGTTACCGATCAGCAGATCAGACACATCCAGAAATCACTCAACCAGATATTCCTTTACCTATTGCTGCTCAAGCTAGTCCAGATCCACCACAATTGCTGGGTCAGATCCAACAGTGGATTTTTCGCGGAAATCCAGTTCTCAAAGCTGCGATCGCGATTCTGGTCATTGGGATTATTTTATTACTCCGTTTTGCGACAGAGCACTGGCAACTGAGCTTGGTGGTGAAATTAGGACTGGTCGCTTTATCTGCTGTTGTTGTGACCGGATTGGGTTTTGCTCTGATCACTAAAAATCGAAGTTTCGGTCTGGCACTGGAAGGTTTGGGATTAGGGGCACTATTTCTGACCTTGTTCTTTGCCTATTACAATCTGGTGATTGCCACGTTGCCACTGGCAGCTCTGGTGTTCTTGGTCATTTTGGCAATTGCGCTGTACTTAAGCTTGAAACAGGAAAGTATTGAGCTGGCAGTCATGGCCTTATTCATTGCCTATCTGGCGCCGTTTACCTTGCCGACCCGGGATGCTTCTGCGGTTGAATTCATCAGTTATTATTTGCTGATTAATATCGGCGTGCTGTTACTTAGCAGTTTGCGGCCCTGGAAAATCCTGAACCAGATTGCTTTTCTGGTCACAGTCATAGTAGGTGGAATGTATAGCCTGATTCATGGTCATACATACGAACGTTATACGATGACGACTCTGATTCTGGCTCATAGTGCGGTATTCATCTGGCTGGGCTTTCGCTTTAGCCAGTTACTGGCCCGGCAGGATCTTTCCCGTTTTCGTTTAAAACCGGTTCTGGATCTTGCCCTAATTTTCGCTGCACCGATTACCGCCTATCTTTTCCTGTATCTCATTCATTTCAATGAGCCTGATCAGAAGCTTTGGCAAGCCGGGCTTAGTCTGTTATTTACCGGGATATTTGCAATCTGTTGGACTTTAGTGCGTCGTAGAGAAAGTGTTCAGGTCATTTCCCAAAGTTATCTCAGCCTGATGCTGATCTTTCTGGCTTTGGTTCCCCCCATTTTATTGACAGAGCAGTGGAGCGTAGTCGGTTGGGCAGTTGAAGGCGTACTGATTTATCTCTGGGCATTGGAAAAGAATATTCGGGTTGCGCATTATCTGAGTATGGGACTGCTGATCATGGCAGGCTTCAGTAGTGTTTACTATCTGATTGAGCTTAATTCCACACCGCGGGAAATTTTCTGGATTCTCAGCTTCTGTTATGTCACCGTCGTCTTCCTGAGTCAGCTTAAAGCCAAATATCGCCAGCAGCTGAATAGTTTAAGTATCAGTTTTCTGAGCATTCTCAGTTTTGCTTCGACCCTGATGTTGTTTGCCTTGCTTGAAGATGAGTTTGCTCATGAACAGGCTTATATTTATAGTTTATTCAGTCTTGCACTGGGTTATACGGTTCTAAGTGAAATCATACAACGCAAGCATCAGGAATGGTGCTGGTTATTGCCAAAATGGAGCAGTCTTACGCCATTGGTGATCATTGCGATTTTGCTGGCTATTGATCATAGCGAAAATGGGATTCTGGTCTGGCCAAGTGCTTTGGAGCGTGGAATCTTTGCACTTTCATCATTATTGCTGGCTGCTTTATGGTTAAGACCGGTGAAAGGGATTGATTTATCCAAAGAGTGGATGAGCTTTGGTGTTTTTGCCAGCCTGGCTTTAGCCAGTTTATGCCTAATACCGAGCATGCCTTATCTCAGTATGGTAATTCTGCCTCTGGTATTCTGGTTCTGGTGTTACCGACAAAAAGAAAATTCAGAGTGGCGTTTACTCTGGCAAAGTAAAAACTGCTTGGTATTAATGGGAGCTTGGTTAATATGCTCACAGCTGTTTAACCAGCAAGCTTTCCAATATTACTGGCTGCCTCTATTCAATCCATTTGATCTGATCAGTCTGGCCATGCTTGCCAGTTTCCTATGGATGCTGTTGCAGCAGATTCGGGCAGGACACGATCGCGGTATGAGGTCGGTACTGATGGTGCTAAGCCTGTTATGGCTGTCGAGCTATATTGTATTACGGGCCCTACATATCTATCTGCAAATACCATTTAATAGTCTGGAATTATGGAGCAATGCTACGGTGCAGCTAAGCTTGACGATTCTTTGGGTATTGTTGGCTTGGGCAACCATGTGGACGGCTACGCTAAAAAGGCTTAAACCAATGTGGATTTTAGGAGGCAGTATTCTGGTGATCGTCAGCTTGAAGCTGGTGTTATTCGACCTGTCTCATACCGGTACACTGACACGTGTGATTTCATTCTTGCTGGCCGGTGGGGTCATGCTACTGATTGCGTATATAGCACCAATGCCGGATGGGGAGAAAAGGGTTTGAATCTAAATTACTCGATTTGAGCGTTAATTTAATCTCCCCAAACCCTGAACGAGCTTAAAGCACAGCTTTAAGCGATATGTAAAAGAAAGACAGGCTTTTTATGACAGTTCCTCCCTTAGTAAAGGGAGGTGAGGAGGGATTTAGAAAAAGTTATTTTAAATCCGGCTCTCTCTTCAGCTCCTTCTCATTGGCATATTGATCAACGTCTTCATTTTCCAGTGGGCGAGCCAGTGGATGATCAACAAAGCCCATTTTCGGTACCGGAATTTCAATCTGGTTATCGAGAAAGCCATTTCGAATCCGTTCCTGCATTTCATCACGGACTTTCAGATAATTTTCCTGCTGACACCAAATCGCAAACAAAAGTTCAATCGAAGATTCACGGAAGGCGGTGACTGTGACTGCAGGCTTTGGATCGGCCAGAACCAGCGGATATTTATTGGCAACATCAAGCAGTACTTCACGCACCTTGATGATGTCTTCATGGAAATTAATAGCCAAGGTAATCGGAATACGCCGGATTGGAAACTTGGACAGGTTGTGTACCGGAGCCCGAATCAGTTGTTCGTTCGGCAAACGTATATAGATATTATCTTGGGTAAGCAGTTTAACCGAGAGCAAATCAATCGAAATCACTTCACCTTCAACGGTATGTCCACGAATCAGTGTAATCTGAATGGTATCACCGACCTCAAAAGATCCTTCACCAATCAGGAAGATACCGCTGATCAGGTTGGATGCAGAGGTTTGAGAAGCGAAACCCAAAGCCACAGTTAAAATACCCGCTGCACCGAGGAAAACACTGAGCTTAAAGCCGGCTTCCTTCAAACTCGCCATCACAAACAACAGGAAAATAAAGTAGAAAATCCCGCGGCGCCAGACCATTTGCTGATGCGCATTAAAGCGTATACCGATAGTACGGATAAAAGCATTCGAGAAAAAACGTGCGATCAGGAAACCAATAAAACACAGCACAACCGCGACGACAATTTCAGTCAGGCGATCCGTATTAATATTGGTAAATACTCCCTTGAGACTGTTGGTGACTTCGGTTGGAATATTCGAATTTGGCATCACACGCTCTTAGAAAAATGAATCAAACATATTAAATAAATTTCCCGCTGGATCACGCGGTGGGTGTAAATAATCTACTTCACCCGCATTGGGCGGGGTACGGTTTTCCACCCGGATCCGAGGTGGGCGATCCAGACCTTCATGCAAAACCTTAATCTGCGAGGTCCACAGACGTTCAGTGCTGGCACTATAAAAGAGAGGCAATGCAGGTACTGGAACATTCATCCGATCGAAACGCAGTTGCTGCTGACTGGTATTATGAAACTCAATCGGGGTCACAGCACGGAATGCACGAGGACGTAATTGTTGGAGCTCGGTTCTTCCGTCAACTGCGGTAGCATAGCAAATTTCACCGGAACGATGATTGGGTCCAAACCAGGTGTCTTTCGGTAAAATCACTGGAAGATCAAAAATCGGTTCACGTTGACCTTCGACAAAACCGGCAATCCATAGCGGGGTGCTGATATAGAGGGTTCCACGTTGTCCAGCCGGAATATAAATCGGATCAACCGGTTTAATTACTACGGAGCGATTCGCCAGACGCGGCATAAGCTGTAACTTGCTTTGGGTAGATTTGAACATATAGCGTTCAATTTTCACCGGTTTCGGAAATGCAAACAGTGGATCATTAATCTGATGCCATTGCTGTTCATAATCGTACTGCACCGTCGGACGATAATATTCCAGTCGCCATTCCTGCAAACCTCGGGTCAAACGAAACAGCAGAGAGCCAAATTGCCAAGCCTTGGACTCGTTAATTTCAAAACTTTGTTCTCCCCACCATTGAATTCTGGGAGACTGCAGGTTTAATTCCTCTTGATCTTGCGGCAATGTTGGCATCCTTTCTTGCTAAATCTTTGAAAACATACTTCACGCTGTCATATGCTTAGAGTACACTCAATTTAAATTTTTTCATCATTATTATAATCTGCGATGCAAGTACTGAAACAATTACAAATCCCGTATAGCTTTGCGAAACGTCATGGTGTGCTATTGCGTTATGAGGGAGATCAGGCTTTTATTGTCCGTCGTGACAATACATCTATGCTTGCATTACAGGAAGCACGCCGTTTGCTGGGTCATCCGGCTCAGTATCAACATTGTACAGAACAAGAATTCAATCAGTTACTCAGTTCCAGTTTTGCCGGCGATAGTGGTGAGTCACAGCAGGTCGCGGCTGGTCTGGAAGATCACCCGGATTTATTAAGCCTTGCTGATTCGGTCCCTGAAGCCGAAGATCTGATGGATCAGGAGGATGATGCGCCTATTGTCCGTCTGATCAATGCCTTGTTGTCTGAAGCAATCCGTGTTGGCGCCTCAGATATTCATGTGGAATCCTTCGAAAAACGACTTTCTGTACGCTTGCGTGTCGATGGGCAACTACGTGAAATTGTGCAGCCGCGTCGTGAGCTGGCACCATTACTGATATCACGGATCAAGGTCATGGCCAAGCTGGATATTGCGGAAAAACGGATTCCTCAGGATGGCCGTATTTCCTTGCGTCTGGCAGGTCGCGAAGTCGATGTTCGTGTTTCGACCTTGCCATCTTCTTATGGTGAGCGGGTGGTGATGCGTTTGCTGGATAAGCAGGCTGGCCGTCTGAATATGACTCATCTGGGCTTGATGAATAACGATTATGATCGACTCAAGACCCTGGTGCATCGTCCTCATGGTATTATTCTGGTGACTGGACCTACCGGTTCGGGTAAGACCACCACCTTATATGCAGCACTCTCTGATCTAAATGATGGTTCCAAAAATATTCTGACAGCTGAAGATCCAGTGGAATATCAGTTAGAAGGGATTGGTCAGACTCAGGTAAATACCAAAGTCGATATGACCTTTGCCCGTGCCTTAAAAGCCATGTTACGTCAGGATCCAGATGTGGTGATGGTGGGGGAAATCCGTGATCTGGAAACTGCAGAAATTGCAGTTCAGGCATCATTGACTGGTCACCTGGTATTATCAACACTACATACCAATACTGCGATTGGTGCAGTGACGCGTTTAAAAGATATGGGAATTGAGCCATTCTTACTATCCAGCTCTTTAATTGGCGTAGTTGCTCAGCGTCTGGTGCGTACCTTATGTCCACATTGTGCGACCTGGAAGGATGCAGATGCATTTGAGAAAAATCTGTTTGAACATATTGAGCATCCACAGGATTTAAGATTACCTCAACCGCACGGTTGTGAACGCTGTGGGAATACCGGCTTTAGTGGACGTACTGCCATTTATGAAATTGTACCGGTTGATGAACATATGCGCCGTCTGATTCATGGCAATGCGGCTGAATATGAGCTGGAAACCTATGCACGTCAGCAATCAGGTTCAATTCGCGATGATGGTTTACGTAAAGTGCTGGCTGGTAAAACCACGATTGAAGAAGTTCTGCGTGTAACCAATGAGGCGGCAGAGTAAATTTTTATTCGATGGGATAGGAAGGCACTGTTTTCTTAAATAAATATCTCAAATGATCATTTTTCTATTAAATAGCATAAAGCAATTTTGATCAAAATTTTATAAGAATGATCAGCTCTATCCTGAAATGACTTCTGATTTTTCAGGATAGAGAGTCAAATATTTATTTAGACTTAGGTGATGACATTCAAAGTAACATCAATATTGTTACGGGTTGCATTTGAATAAGGACAAACGATGTGTGCGGCATCGACCAGCTTTTGAGCTTCTTCCTGTTTCATGCCTTCTAAATGAACATTTAAAGTCACTTCAATACCAAAACCGGTAGGAATCGGACCAATGCCAACTTCACCTTCAATATAGGCATCTTTGCTAATATTGATTTTATCCCGGTTGGCAACAAACTTCATGGCACCTAAAAAACAGGCTGAATAACCTGCAGCGAACAATTGTTCAGGATTGGTCCCGCCACCTGGGCCACCCATTTCCTTAGGCACTGCCAGTTTCACATCCAGAATCTGATCGTCAGAGGTTGCACGGCCATCTCGGCCGCCTGTAGCTTTGGCACGTGCGGTATATACTGCTTTTTCTAATGACATGAGAGTATTTCCTGCTTGTTCTTTTATGGAACTTCTATGCTCCATAATTTCTAGGGAAGAATAAGCAGGGATTTTGTTAATTTATGCAAGTAAATGAGAATGCAGTAGAAAGTATGACTTAAGAAAATTGTAATAGCTTGTGATGCTGCATGAGTGGCATAGACTCACGCACTTTGGCCTGCTCAGTCAAATCAAAATCAACCGTAATAATCTGTGCGCCTTCCGCATGCACCATATCGAGAAGTTGACCACGGCTGTTTGTGGCAGCGGCATGTCCCCAAGTTTGACGTTTTTCACCATGCCAACCCTGTTGAGCAGCACCGAGAACTGTGCATTGAGTATCCATAGCACGTGCTTGCAATAATAATTGCCAGTGCATTTGGCCAGTGGTGTAAGTAAAGGCAGATGGCGCAGTTAAAATATTCGCGCCTTGGCCACGTAAATGAAGCGCGAGTTCAGGGAAACGCAGGTCATAGCAGACCATCATACCGATATTGCAAAAAGGCGTTTTCGCAACAACAATATCGGTACCTGGTTCAAAAAATTGGGATTCCTGATAGCCACCAACGGCATCACCGACCTGTACATCAAAGAGATGAATCTTGTCATAGCGGGCTTCAGTTTTTTCTGGACTAATACATAGACTTACGGTTCTAACCCGGCCATCTTCAATAATCGAACCATCAGGACGATAAGGACATGGTAATGTCCCCGCGATAATCCAGATCTGATATTGATGAGCCAGCTGTTCCAGACGTTGTTGAATGCTCTCGAACTGAGCAGCGGTTTCGCGCTGTTTACCAGCAGCAAAACAGACGAAATTTTCAGGAAAGACAATAAGTTCAGCGCCTTTTGCTTTACTTTGTTGAATTAATGATTCGATAGTCATGAAATTTTGCTCAATTTCATTCTGGGAATTCATTTGTGCAACAGAAAGTAAAGTCATAGGGATTCCTTATTGTGTGTTTATACCTTTTGTTCAGAAACTTGATCTAGATTATCTTGTTCTTTTTGCAACTGTTTGACCAAGGGCTCAAACATATTCTGGTTGCTCTGATTTAACCGCATTAAAGTCTTGTGTGCATCCAGAACAGTTTTCAGCATCGCTTGATGCGTCACATGTTCTTCCATCAGTTTACGCGTACATACATTTGAATCACCGCAGTAATCCAAAATGACAAAGACCTGCCCCAAGCCCATACTGTTGGCCAGAGTAGTGATATCAGAGTTAGTCGACAACATCACCGCCTGGATCTTATGGAGCTGCTTAAGTTTAAGTCCTAATTTTGCTAGGACACCCAGTACAGTGCTGTCAATAAAGCTGGTTTCAGTCAGATCAACAATTGCGCCAACAACGTTGTCCTGCTGCTCAAGTTTGTTCAGTAATTTGTCTAGACTAATACAAGATTGGGCCCGCACTTCGCCGATAAGCTTAAAAATATGCGTTCCATTCAAGCTTGCATATTCAACATGACCTGTTGACATATAAATGCCATTTGCAGAGAAGGATATTAAATTATCCCATAGGGTCTATAGATACTCAAGTAGCTGAAAGTCGCAATCAAATTAAGTGCTTATAAAGCTTGTGATTATACTGCTATTTCACTCTTATAAAGCTGAGAATGGCAATATCGTCGGCAACATGTTCGGGTGCTTCGAAGGATTCGTTTTGTAAGTGATGCAATAATTGGGAAAATTGTTCATTCAGACCGCCGCTAAACGGCTCCAATGCCCCATCTGAACAGATAATGAAACGTGCATTGCGGCTGAAGATATACTCATTTTCGTCTACCTCAAGGTCTTCAGTGAGGCCAAGAGGGAAGCTGCTGGATGACAGGATTTTTGGTTCCTGATTCGGTTCAAAGATAATCGGAGGAGGGTAGTGACCAGCACTGGACCATTTCAAGACATGGGTTTCCAGGTTCAGGATTCCGGCAATCATGGTGATATGCTTTTCGATATTTTCCTGAACCAGCATCCCGTTTAGTTTCTTGATTAGCTCACGAGGCGTTTTGGAGCGACCATGAAAAGCCGCCATCCAGGACGTTAATAAACTGCTGGTAACGCCATGACCAGAAACATCCGCAAGATAAAAAATGATTTCTTTATCGCTGATTTTCCAGTAATCGTACCAATCGCCAGATAGATAGGCAGAAGGCTGAAAATAGGTTTCAACTGCATAATTGGTTAATTCAATTTCATTCGGCAGCAAACGTTTTTGTAGCTCTGCCGCAGAAGGAAGATCACGACTATCCTGATTACGCTTATATTGCGCATCAATTTTTTGTAATGCGATATCGGGTTGTTCAGGCAGTTTATTCCAGATCCAGCCTGCCAAAGCACCTTGTTCCCAAGCTTGTGCCAAGGCTGTTCCTTCATTTTCTAGCGCTAATACTACAGTCGGAAGGTTCCACTTATATTTCAGATAATCATGTACATCTGCAATAGCAATAATCGTTGCATCGTACAAGTCGTGATCTTCCAGCTTGATTACTTGAACGTGCGGAAGCTTCTCAAGTACTTGATCTAAATAAGGAATATCACGGGTAGGTTGAATGAAATACATAGACAGGTAGTTCGATCCTGGAATGAGTTATAAGATGTACTATAACAAGCAAATGATTGCTAGCGAACAGTTTCCGCTAGCAAATCATCATTGAGCTTAGGTTTCAAAGGTCATCACTAGAAGATTCAGTCTCATTTTCATCGAAAGATTCATCTTCAAGATTTTCATCATCGAAGTCATCTTCAAGGAATAAAGATTCCTGTTCCAGACCTTTTTTCTGGGCGATCATATAATTGGTGCGCTGCAAATAAATATCGCGAATTTGTGCATAACGATCACCTGTTAACACACCTTCAATATCAAGTAATTCTGCACGATTATCAATTGCACGCCAGAATTGATCACCCCAATACAAGCCTTCATCATCTTCAAGAATATATTTCTGTGGACGGGTCTGGCTATCGACTGCCATACCGAAAGTATCACGCACAGAACTTGGGCCCAGGAACGGTAACATCACATAAGGGCCAGAAGGTACACCATAATAACCTAGTGTGATCCCGAACTTTTCATCTTCATGATCCAATCCCAGACGACGGGCAGGATCTGCCAGACCTAAAGTAGTTAAGGTATTAATGGTAAAACGGCCCAAAGATTTTGCCGCACGAGCAGGACGGCCCTGAATCAACTGGTTTACCGCATTCCATGGTTCACCCAAATTGCTACGGAACTGGGTGTAGCTGCCACGAACATCTTGAGGAACCTTTTCCTGATACTGAACCGCAATGGGGCGAACGACTGCCTGATCGATTGCATCATTAAATTGATACACCTTTCTATTCCAGCCCTGAAAAGGATCTTTAACTTCTTCAGCCTGTGCAGCACTAGCATCGACTTTTAGCTGGGTTTGCAGGTGACTCACCTTGGAAGATATTTTTTCTCTGAGTGGAACCGTATCAGTAGTAGTAGATTCAGTTTCTATTTCAGTCTGTTCAGCCTGAGTAGTGTCTTCAGCAAAAATTAATGGGCTAGAGGCCAAAGAAAATAAGCATAAAGATAAATAAATAGAGCGATGCATAAGGAAACCCCAAAGCCTTGTTCTGAGTATAGTGGCGTTGTTTAACCCGGAATGATAAACTGTATTACTAGGAATAGGCGTAATTTAAGCAAAATTGTATAATAAATGAATAAAAACTTCATAAAAGGCTAAAAATTAGACATGCGGTAAGATTTATTTAAAAAAGGTGTTGCAAGGCATCTGAAATGCTGTAGAATGCACATCCATCGGCGGTGATGAAGATTAAAACTTCTGATAAAACAGTAACTTAGCATAAAATAGTTAAGTTGGGTTTT
>NZ_DCRI01000090.1:0-12249 GCF_002324975.1 Acinetobacter sp. UBA1496
AAACAAGTGGGACCACCTCTAAACCGACCATTTGTGCATCTTTATAACTGAGTGCACCATTCATTTTCCAAGTATCATTGAAGCGATGTGCTAAACGCAGTTGATATAAATTGTCTTTGACACGCATATCACCATCATGCGGTTCACCGGTAAAGGTGTGCTTGTCCATGGTGATTTGATTATTGACCGCAGTCAGCCCACGATCAAAGGTGCCAAGATGCTGACTAAATTCAGTATCCAGATCAAGTTGTGTGTCTGGTGAGATTTTCCAAGTGAGTTGTGGTGCAACAAATAACCGTTCTGAGCTAACATGATCACGGAAGGATTGATTATCCTCTACGGCAATTCCTAAGCGATACGCCACTTGTTCAGTAATCGGTGCAGTATGTTCAGCACTAATGCGATATTCTTCTTGACTTGAAGCACGTAGATTAAGTGCTGTCGCACTTTGCCAGCTTGGTTTTTTTGTGGTGACGTTTAATGCACCGCCAATTTCACCCCTTCCATACAGAGCCGCATTTGGCCCCTTTAAAAAATCCAAAGATGCAATATTGACCATATCACGTGGTGCAGATATGCCACGGTTCACACTTAGGCCATTGCGGATATATTCCACGCCTGTATTTGGATTACCTTCAAAACCACGGAATGAATAATTATCCCAAAAACCACCGCCATAGCTATTATTGTTCGATACCCCACTGACCAAATTCAATGCTTGATCAATCCGTTGAATATCCTGCTGTTTTAAAATGTCTTCAGCTAAATGTGTTTTATTAAATGGGACATCCAATAATTCATGCTGAAATTTAGTGATTGATTTGGATGAGGATTCTGATTCGGTTGTGCCCGTTGCAGTCACGGTGATGGTATCTAAACGATTCACCTCATCAGCCATCACTAACGTACTCACGCCAACACCACTCATCAATACAACTAAACGCAAACTCACTACAACCACCCTCGGCTTTATGCACAAAAAAAATGCATAAATAAAATTAGAATACTTTTGGTGCATTATTCATTTGATTTGTGCACCAAATATAAGCATATATATTCAAATAAGCATCAGCTTAGAGTTGAATACACTCTTGTATACAAGATGGTGGTATTACAGGCAAAAAAAATGCCAACTTCGGGAATTGGCATTCAAATTCATCTATTTATAAGTTTTAATTAAAGATTAGAAATCATATGCAAGGTAATATTTTTTACATCTTCGATACTATGCAGGACATGATGTTCAGCGAGATGAATTGCACCCTCAGCATCACGATTTAGAATACGTCGTAAAATTGCCCCGTGATCTTCATAGGCATGTTGAATATCAAATTCACGCATGGCACCCAAACTCAGTACAATTCGAATCTTCTCGCTGATCTCGTGATGGATCTTCGCAATTTGGTTGTTCCCTGCAGCCCGCACTAAAGCACAGTGAAAATCTTCACTTTGTAATACCAATTCTTTAATGTTCTGATTATAGGCTCTTGGTTCGACCAACCAGAGTTGTTTGAGCTTTTGTAGTTCTAACGACTGTTCATGATCCAGCATACATAAGCGTTTGACTGCCTCTTTTTCCAAGATCATGCGTAAATCAAACAACTCTTGATAGAAATTAAAGTCTAAGGGTTTAATTTCCCAACCACTGCGAAAATGCACATTCACATAACCTTCTTGCTCTAAACGATAGAGGACTTGACGAATAGGCGTGCGACTCACTTGATATTTTTCAGCAATATCCGTTTCAGTGAAGCGTTGTCCTGGTTTAAGTTGAAAACTAAAAATATCGTCTTTGATTTGTTGGTAAATGATATTGGCTAAGTTTGTGGAGCCTGATTTTGCGATCGTTGTCGCCATCCGTGATTCTCTTCGTATATCTTTTTAATACAGAAATTATAAGGGTATAAAGAGTATTTTAGTGAAGTTGCATAAATAAAATAGATTCTGTAGACATTTCCTATTCGTAAATAAACCGGCTTTGTTGCATAAAGACTTAAAATAGAATTTTCGTAAATTACTTAAATTTAAGTGACAACTTGGGTGTGAGGTCGGCCTAATTCTGTAAACTTATTTAAGACATGAGTAGTACTACTGCGCAAGGTGCATAAATCTATTGGGCTTGACTATAAAATTTCTAGCATTGAGTTTATCTACCAATAGGAATCGTTTAGCTATATGTATTCTAAAATGGTCAAAATTCACAAGTTCATGAATCAAGTTTTTTACATTCAAATAAATTATCTTGTAATTCATTGGTTATTAATGAAATATTAACTATTTAATTGATGAACTAGACTTTAGGTAAACATAAGTTAAGTAGACGAATTTCGGTATTAAATTCATTAATATTGATATAAATTAAATTATACATTATGTGTTGTCAATTTCTTCTTAAAAAATAGAGTTTTCCAATCACTATTATGAGAATGAGTTTGTAAATACAGACTCATTTCCTATCGCTATAAATATTAAAAATAGCTACATAGAGTTTATCTCTAGCTTATTCAAATTTGTCTTTGAAATTAGGCGTTACTACGGATGAACAATAATTTTTACAGCAGACTCATTATTATGAATCAATGTTTCAAAGCCTTTAGAAACAAGATCATCTAATGCAATACGTTGGGTAATAAAAGGTTCCAGATTAATCTTACCTTGCTCGACTAAACGGATGGTTTCCTGATGGTCATTGACATAAGCAATCGTGCCACGAATATCGAGCTCTTTCATGACCACACTATGCACATTAATTGTGGCAGGATGGCTCCAAATAGAAACAATGACGACTACCCCTGTTGGTTTTATCGCCGTCACCAGTGTATCCATGACTTTATTAACACTACTACATTCAAAAGCGACATCAACACCGTGGTCTTCCGTAATTTTCATTACTTCGGCAACTACATCAACTTGTGATGGGTCTAGTACATAACCTGCAACGCCCGCTTCTATCGCTTTTTCTTTACGTTTTGCACTCAGTTCAGTGATGATCACCGTGAGACCTTTAGCCTTTAAAATGGCTGATAAGAGTAAACCTATTGGGCCTGCTCCACCAACCAGTGCGATATCACCAGCTTTTGCACCACTTCGTACATAGGCATGATGACCAACGGACAAAGGTTCTATCAATGCTGCTTGGTCTAAGGGAATATCATTTGAGATAGGATGTACCCAACGGCGCTGAACCGCAATTTTTTCAGAAAGACCGCCGCCGCGTCCGCCTAAACCAATAAAGTTCATATTTTTTGATAAATGATATTTATCATTCGGCCCAGTCGGTACATCATCCGCAATAATGTAGGGTTCAACTACGACATGTTGCCCAATTTGAATATCATCTACTCCCTCACCAACTGCATAAACTACGCCTGAAAATTCATGTCCCATTGTTACAGGTGCAGATTCTCCTGAAATTGGATGTGGATGACCACAAGGTGGAATAAAAATAGGGCCTTCCATGAATTCATGTAAATCTGTACCGCAAATACCGCACCATGCAACTTGAATTCCAACTGTGCCTGGAACTACTTTCGGTTCAGGAATATCTTCAATCCGAATATCCCCTCGGTCATAAAAGCGAGCTGCTTTCATTATGTATTCCTTATGTTGATATTAACGGTACACCATTCCACCATCTGTCAAAATAGACTGCCCTGTAATGTAGTTTGCATCCTCGCTGGCTAAAAATGCAACTAATGCAGCCACGTCATCTGGTGTTTCAGCACGTCCTAAAGCAATGCCATCTACATATTTTTTATACGTTTGACCAACTGGTGCGCCTGTAATTTCAGAGAAACGCTGATCTATTTCGACCCACATATCTGTACCAACAACACCCGGACAATAACTATTTACAGTAATGTCAGCACTGGCATATTCTTTAGCTGCAGCTTGTGTCAATGCACGAACTGCAAATTTAGTTGCTGAATAAACACCGAGGAGAGCAAAACCCTCATGACCTGCGATTGAGCAGGCATTAATAATTTTTCCAGCCTGTTGGCGTTGTTTAAATTTATTTGCTGCGGCTTGAATCCCCCAAAGTACACCACCGACATTGATGTTCATGATTTTGTTAAATTCACTCGGCGTTACTTCTGCCAACGCTTTAACTTGTGCAATCCCTGCATTATTGATCATGATATCAAAGCCATTAAGTGTCGATTCTGCATGATCAATTGCATGACTGACTTGTATTGGATCTGAAATATCTGCAATAAATGTGGTGGCTTTTACGCCAAAGGCTTCGATCTCTTGTTGAACAGTATTTAACTTTTCTTGATGAAGATCGACCAATGCAATATGAACACCTTCTTGTGCCAAACGTAAGGCAATACCACGTCCAATTCCTTGTGCTGCACCCGTAATTAATGCAACTTTATTGTTTAAACCTCTAGGCATGTTGCGATTCCTTAAATATGAATTGCACGTTGCATTGCCGACAATACCGACTCATGCATCGCCTCAGATAAAGTAGGATGAGGGAAAATGACCTGTGCTAAGCTTTCATCCGTAGCTTCTAGGTATTTTGCTATAGCAAAACCTTGAATGTGTTCGGTGACTTCATGTCCAACCATGTGAGCACCCAACAATTCACCCGTTTCCTGACTAAAAATGGTTTTAACAAATCCTGCGCTATTGCCCAAAGCTAATGCTTTACCATTGGCTTGTAAGGGAAACTTACCCACATTGATATTCAAGCCCGCAGCTTTCGCTTTCTGTTCTGTCAAACCAATACTGGCCACTTGCGGATGGGTAAAGATACAGCCCGGAATTTGTGTACGATCTAAAGCATGTACATGACTTAGGCCTGCAATTTTCTCCACACAAAGAATGGCTTCATGACTGGCTTTGTGTGCCAAACACGGTGCGCCTGCGACATCACCAATTGCATAAATGCCCACGACATTGGTTTTACACCATGAGTCAACTTTGATAAAACCATTTTCAAATTCAACACCCAAATCGTCTAGGCCAAGATTTTCCGCATTCGGTTTCACGCCAATAGCTGAAAGCACCTTTTCAACAGTAATGATTTGTACACCTGTGGCAGTTTCAATATGACAATGTACTTGAGCCTGATCAGTTTCTATTTTTTTTACCGTTGCTTCAGTTAAAACCTGCATACCCTGCTGTTCAAATTGCTTTTGTACATACTTCGCAACTTCAATGTCTTCGCTAGGAAGAATCTGCTTTGCAATATCAACCAAGGTGACTTGGCAGCCTAAGTCTTGGTATAGGCTTGCAAACTCACTGCCTATAGCACCCGAACCAATGACCAGTAAAGATTTTGGTAGTTGTTCTGGAACTAAAGCCTCTTTATAACTCCAGACCTGATGGCCATCTACAGGAATATGAGGCAAATTGGCCGCACGTGCACCTGTTGCGACAATAATATGCGGTGCAGAAATCTGCTGTTTTTGACCATTCGCATCTGTAAGCTCTAATTGCTCTTTGGCAATAAACTGGGCTGCTGCGTTAAAAACAGTGATTTGATTTTTTTTCAATAATTGACCGATACCTTGCACCAGTTGCTCAGAAACCTTTCTGCTATGATGGACCAGTGTTTGAATATCAAAACCAATCGCGTTAAGCGTAAAGCCAAACTGCCCTGCATGTTTGAACTGCTGCGCAAGCACAGCCCCGCTCAATAATGCCTTGGTTGGAATACATCCCCAATTAAGACATACTCCACCTAAGTGTTGTTTTTCAACGATTGCCGTTTTTAATCCCAGTTGCGCTGCGCGAATCGCAGCGACATATCCTCCAGGACCAGCACCAATAACCACAAGATCAAATTGTGTATCTGACATGACTATTCCTCCTACACCAAAATTAATGCAGGATTTTCGACAAACTGCTTCAATACCGATAGGAATTGAGCACCCAACGCACCATCAATGACACGATGATCACAAGACAATGTTGCGGTCACCATTTCACGAACAACAATCTCATCATTTTCAACGACAGCACGTTTCTCTGCTATACCTAAGGCCAGAATTGCACCTTGAGGTGGGTTAATAATGGCATCAAATTGTTGAATACCCAGCATTCCCAAATTGGAAATACTGAAACTACCGCCTTGAAACTCATCAGGTGCTAATTTTCCAGTTTTGGCACGTGTTGCCAGATCACGCATATCATTGGAAATTTGCGCCAAAGATTTACGGTTCGCTGCTTTAATGATTGGTGTGATCAGTCCATTTTCGATGGCCACAGCAACCGAAATATCAGCTTGTTCAAACTGTAAAATCTGCTGATTCTCTTCATCAAACTGAACATTAACTTGTGGAACTTTAATCAGTGCAGCAGCAGCAGCTTTAATCAGCATATCGTTAATGGACAGTTTGACTTGCGGTACAGTACTGTTAATTTGCTGACGCAAAGCCTGAACCGACTCAACATTTAAGTCTATCGTTAAGCGAAAATGTGGTGCATTGCGTTTTGCCGCTTGTAGGCGTGCAGCGATTGCTTTACGCATACCATTCATAGCTACGGTGGTGAATTTTGCTGACTCTGTTGGATGCGCGTACTCAGTATGTTGAGCTTGTACAGGGTTTTCACGTTGATATACAGCTTCAACATCTTCCTTACAGACTCGTCCACGTGAACCCGATGCACGACAATCATGCAAATTAATACCCCATTGTTTTGCCAAACGGCGAGCAACAGGTGTTGCTAGAACATCACTATCATCTGCTTTAGATTTTGCGGCTTTCGTGCTGGCTTGATGACGTACATCTGGCCAAGAACCACCAGCAGCTTGAACTGCGGCCTGAATATCTTGAACACTGATACGGCCTTCACGTCCAGAACCTGTAATCTGAGCCAAGTTTACATTATGCTTTTCAGCCAATTTCAAGGCATGTGGCGTTGCAAAAATATCATCGCTTTGTTGGTAGCCTTGTAACTCATCAGGAATAGAATATCCGCCCTGAGTCACCGCTTTTGATCCATTACCAACACTGTTCTGTTTAGGAGCAGCTTGTACTTTGGTTTCAACTTGAGCCACATCGACTTTTTCAGGAACCGCTGCTACCGCTTTATTTTCAGTTACAGCAGGTGTTCCACCTAAAGACTGTGCAAATGCTTCAACTTCTGCATCAGAAACTTGAGCGTCTGCACAGATTGCAATGATTCCACCTACGACCAGTGTGTCACCATCGTTAGCAATAATTTTTCGTAGCAGGCCATCAAAAGGTGCTTCCAATACATTGACGATTTTTGTGGTTTCAATTTCACAAATTTCCTGTCCTTTACTAAATTGGGTACCTTCCTGAATCAGCCATTGGGCAATCGTACCCTCTTCCATGGACAAACCCCATTTTGGGATTTCTAAAGTTTTAATTTCGCTCATCCTAAGCCTCCAACGTCTTGCGTACAGCCTGTTCGATGCGTTCTACACTAGGTAACCATTCTTTTTCTAGTACTGGTGAAAATGGTACGGGTGAGTGTGGTGGAGTGACTAACTCGATTGGTGCTTTAAGATAATGAAAGCCCTTCTGTGCAATGAGGGCAGCCACATCATGTCCGAAACCACAACGCGCTGCTGATTCATCCACAATAACTACGCGACCTGTTGAAGCCACTGACTCTAAAATGCCATCTTCGTCTAATGGAGAAATGGTTCGAGGGTCAACCACTTCAACCGAAATGCCTTCTTTTGCGAGCTTGTCAGCAACTTCATTGGCACGATGCACCATCAGGCTTAAGGCAATAATGGTGATATCAGTACCTTCACGTGTGTAATTTGCGACACCAAAAGGAATAGTGTAGGCCTCATCTGGTACTTCGCCCTTAATGTCGTACAATAACTTGTGTTCACAAAAGACTACTGGGTCATCATCTCGAATGGCTTGAATCAATAACCCTTTCACATCATAGGCGCTCGAAGGCACCACCACTTTTAAGCCAGGTACTGAGGCAAACACGTTATATGGCGACTGAGAATGCTGTGCTGCGGCAGAAAAACCTGCACCGATCATGCCTCGTACAACGAGTGGCGCTTTGGCTTTGCCGCCAAACATGTAGCGAAATTTAGCTGCTTGGTTATACAGCATGTCATAACACACGCCGTAAAAATCCATAAACATTAAATCTGCCACAGGTCTTAAACCCGTTGCAGCAGCACCTGCCGCCATACCAATAATCGCTGATTCTGTAATTGGAGTATCAATGACTCGTTCAGAACCAAATTCAGTCCATAAGCCTTTGGTTACACCAAGTACACCGCCAAAACCTTCCAGTTTATTGTCATCGGTATTTTTGCCACCATGCCCACCACGAACATCTTCACCGACCACAATGACACTTGGGTCTCGGTGCATTTCTAATTCAATTGCTTCTTTAATTGCGTTTCGATAACTTTTATTTGGCATTGTTCTACTATTCCTTTAGTAAGAGACGTAAACATCAGTAAGTAACTGAGAGGCTTCTGGGTACTTAGCTGCGCGTGCTTTTGCAACAGCATCGTCTACATTGGCTTTAGACTGAGCGTCAATCGCATCGAGCTTGGCTTCGTCAATTTTGTCTTTGACTTTTTCGCGGAATATTTTCAATGGATCCTTATGTTCTTTGACATAATCCAGTTCTTCTTTAGAACGGATAAGCCCTGGATCACCTTCAAAATGTCCATAAAATCGGTTGGTTACCGTTTCAATCACACTCGGACCTTCACCACGGCGGGCACGTTCAATAGCCTTTTGTGCAACTTCATACACAGCAAAAAAATCTGTTCCATCTACTTTTTCAGCGGGTAAGCCAAAACCTGCTGCTCGGCCTGCAATATCTTTACTGCCTACGGCATAATCATGTGCAGTACCTTCACCAAAACCGTTATTTTCAAAAACAAAAATGACAGGAAGCTTTAAAACAACAGCCATATTAATGGCTTCAAAAGTTAAGCCCTGATTTGAACCGCCATCACCGGTAAAAGATAGACCAATCCCACCATTTTTGAGTGTTTTAGCACTTAAAGCTGCCCCAATAGCCAAAGGTGGACCACCACCCACAATACCGTTTGCACCGAGCATGCCTTTATCTAAGTCCGCAATGTGCATTGAGCCACCTTTACCACGACACAAACCATCATCTTTGCCAAAAATTTCTAGCATCATGGCGTGAATGTCACAGCCCTTTGCAATACAATGTCCGTGACCACGATGTGTTGAGGTAATGAAGTCCTTATCTGTTAAATTTTCACAGATCCCTACGGCAACAGCTTCCTCACCGCTATAAAGATGGATGAAACCTGGGATATCACCTGTATTGTTTTCATCGTGAAGTCGATCCTCAAATTCACGAATGTCGCGCATTCTTTTGTATGCTGCTAGCAATTGCTCTTCCGTTAATTGCATATATTTATTCCTTATTAACTACGCTTAAAAGAAAATCCCAAATTGAATAACTGGATTTTTAAATCGTATATTTATATAAGAATATTTTTATTTAATTTCATATTAGACTAAAAAAATATAATGCATAAAAACATAAGATAAACATTAAAAACAGTGGTTTATAATATTAAAAAATTTGTAAATTTTTTAATATTATTCAGCTATATACAAAAACAAACCTTTAACCAACCTTTGTTTTATATGATAAGTTTTTTGCCCTGTTTTAATATTATTAACGCATTTAAATCAGCTTATTTAATATCAGGCTCAATATTAATTATTTTAAACGACGGAGTGTTTGAAATGGATTTAAATAACCCAGTATTAACTGGAAAGAAGCTACGTGGCGCTAAAAAAATGGCGCGTATTCCAATTAAAGTTGTTCCAACGGAAACGATACCGAAAAAGCCAGAATGGATCCGGACTAAAATTAGTCAACCTGAGGAAGTCCAAATCATTAAGGATTTATTAAGACAACAAAAACTACATACCGTTTGCGAAGAAGCGGCTTGTCCTAACTTGCCGCAATGTTTCGGTAGTGGAACAGCAACATTCATGATTATGGGTGATATCTGTACTCGACGCTGTCCATTCTGTGATGTCTCGCATGGCCGTCCTAATGCCTTAGATATCAACGAGCCACTGCATTTGGCTGAAACAGTGAAGAATCTAAACTTAAAGTATGTTGTGATTACTTCCGTTGACCGAGATGATTTAAAAGATGGCGGTGCACAGCATTTTGCAGATTGCATTCGAGAAATTCGTCAAACTAGTCCAGGCACTTTGATTGAAGTTTTGGTTCCTGATTTTCGTGGTCGCGCAGATATTGCACTTAAAATTTTGAGCAAAAATCCACCTGATGTCTTTAATCACAATATTGAAACCGTGCCACGCCTGTATAAAGCCATGCGACCAGGCGCTGACTATCAGCATTCATTGAATTTACTTAAGAAATTTAAACACTACTGCCCTGATATCCCAACGAAATGTGGTTTGATGGTGGGTTTAGGAGAGATTGAAGCTGAGGTTATTGCGTTATTAAATGATTTGAAAGATTATCAAATTGATTATGTCACAATCGGCCAATACCTACAGCCATCCAAATCACATGCGCCAATTCATCGTTTTGTTACATTGCAAGAGTTTAAACATTATCAAACTCATGGAGGGCACTTAGAGTTTAAGAATATTTGGAGTGCACCATTAGTGCGATCGAGTTATTTTGCTGACCGCCAGTATTATGGTGAGGCTGTACCTGTGCCCTACGTGCGTGAATGACATTTTCATGATTTAAAGGATCCTATTTATCAACATAATGGTTACTTTTATTAACACTTCAGATAAAAATAGTCATTTCCAGTCCATAACAACACTTTTAAAGTAGCTAAAAGGCTGGTAAAACCCAAAAAAGGTTATTTAACGAATCCAAGAAAAATGATTTGGTACACGTAAGAAAAGATTGAATGAGTATAGATCTGGAAATTGATTTCTGAAGTTTAAAGATATTACAGTCTAATCATAAAGGAATATGATATGAACCTGTTCAATACAGCACTAGCAAAAAAGCTGCAAACAACACATTTAATTAATCAGCATATTGTTCAGGCTGCACCCGTTTTGGCTTTGCCTCAAGAAGATCAGACTTCCCTATTCCGCCGCTCTATTCAGCATAATTATGCCGATTTATTAAGAATTGCTAATGATTCCGATATGGCAATTGGTCTTACAGATCACCATGGTACTCTGTTATGGACCTGGAGTAGTTCCGCGATGCTTTCTTCTGCTGAACAGGTACATTTTATTGAAGGTGGCCATTGGTCAACGCAGGCGGTTGGGACCAATGCGATTGGTATGACATTAAATAGTCAAACATCAAGTTGTGTATATTCTCATGAAAACCAAATGGACAGCGTTCGTGATTGGGTCTGTTATGCAGCACCTATCTGGGATCCGACTTCAGGTCAATTTCATGGCATTATCAATCTTTCCACAAAATATAAAAAACATACCCCTCTAGGCATTCTTGCTGTGGAACGCTGTGCAGACTTAATACAGCGAGCAATAAAATTTGAACAGAAAAATTTTTTATACATTAAAGCGCTAGGTTCGCCCTGGGTTCAATTTAATGGGCATACTTTGAACTTGACTCACCGTCAAATTGAAATACTTTGCATTTTAGCTTTGTATCCTTACGGCATTGGTTTAGAAGAGTTACACTATGCCCTTTATGGTGAGCGTAATGTCAGCCTAAAAACCTTAAAGGCTGAGCTTTCACAACTTCGTAGCCTATTACCTCATTCAATTGAGGCTCGCATTTATAGGCTTACCTGTGAAGTCCAATGTGATTTTTTACGTGCTGAACAATCATTAAATGCAAATCTTATTTCGAGTACATTCTCGCTATATAAAGGTAGCTTTTTATCTAAATCAGAAAGCCCTTTACTCAGTACTTGGAGACATTGTTTTGATGCCCGTTTAAGCCAGTTGATTTATCAAATAAAGGATACCGATCAATTATTACGGATTATTGGGCAAACACATGATCGTATTGATGCTGTACAGCGTTTATTAGAATTATTACCACAGGACAGCAACTACCGTAATTATTTTTCAAATCTGATTTAAATTTGATTTGTTACTTCAACTCTAAAGGGCTTTGTTGCATAAACCTAGCCTAGAAAGATTATTCAGTCCTATAATTTCAATATGAATAAACCTGCTCCTAAAATCTATCGTACAACTAACTGGTCTTTCTACAATCGTGCCCTTATTAACCGAGGTAATATTTCCATTTGGTTTGATCCAAACACTCAGTGGTATGCACAACCACAAGGAAGGCAAGCAAGGTCGAAAT
>NZ_DCRI01000105.1:0-23549 GCF_002324975.1 Acinetobacter sp. UBA1496
AAGATCAAAAAGATCAAAAAGAAGATTAATAAAATCAAGGAAATGAAGCTGATTCTTCATTTCCTTTTTTAATTAATTTCTTAAGCCTGATAGAGTTTTAAAGCAACTTCGGCCAGACGTTTACCCTGTACTTCACACAAAATTTTCTCATCCTGGCTTAAGCCTTGGTCATGTCGTGGGCCACTAACATGACTTGCGCCATAAGGCGTGCCACCACTTTTAGTATTAGACAAAGCTGGTGTCGCATTGCTTAATCCCATGATCATCATGCCATGATGAAACAATGGCGGTAGCATCGTCAGTAAAGTACTTTCCTGTCCGCCATGCATTGAGCCTGACGCGGTAAAAACACAGGCTGGCTTACCATGCAAAGCACCATTCAGCCATAAACTGGTGGTCTGATCCCAGAAGTATTTCATTTCTGAAGCCATATTCCCAAAGCGGGTAGGTGAACCTAATGCCAAAGCAGCACACTGGGCAAGATCATCTAAAGTACAGTAGATATCACCTTCTGCCGGAATGCTTGGTTCTGCTTCTTTCACCACCGTCGCAATATTCGGAACAGTACGAATTTTTACAGCCATCCCTGCTGCTTCAACACCATTCGCAATCAGATGCGCCATTTCTTTGGTTGAGCCATATTTGCTGTAATATAAAACAAGGACATAAGGTTGCATAAAGTTCTTATTCATTACTTAAAAAAATAAAACTATACGGTATTTCGCAACTTTTTTGGGTAAGCTGAAGAATGAAAATTCATGATGAATAAAAAAATTGAGATTTAAAGCGCATGATCGTTGAATATTTAAAGAAGTTACCTTTTTATGAAAAACACTGGTTTCAATTTATTTTATTTGTACTACGGCGTTTTGAGACTGACCGTTGTCGTGAGCAGGCCGGTTCCCTGACCTATACCACCCTGTTTGCTGTAGTTCCGATGCTGACCGTTTTTTTGGTCATTATCTCTTCAATCAAAGCATTGGAACCGGCAAGACAACAGCTCCAACAACTGATCTATAGTAACTTTCTACCTAAAACGACCATCGCCTTTGATAAAGCGCTCAATGCCTTCACGGAGAAGTCCAGCAATTTAACTATTATCGGTATTCTTTTCTTATTCATTACCACAGTACTGATGCTCAGTAGCATCGAAACGGTCTTTAATCGGATCTGGCGTGTGACTGAAACCCGCGGTGGCATTATCGGTTTTATGCGTTACTGGACTATTATTTCACTCGGTCCAATTTTGCTGGGCAGCGCCTTTGTGATTTCTTCTACTTTGGCTTCCATGAATATTCTCAGTAACAACTTTGCCGGTTATGAACTGGATGGCGCCTTTATTCTCTGGGTAATTTCCTTTTCTCTGACCGTGCTTGGCTTTTTTATTCTGAACTGGACTATTCCCAATCGGAGTGTACCGCTCAAGTCTGCTTTTATTGCCGGCCTGTTTAGTGCCATCGTATTTGAGCTATTAAAAAACCTGTTTGGCTTTTTGATGTCAAACTTTACCAGTTATGAAATTGTTTACGGCGCTTTCGCAGCAGTTCCTATTTTCCTGCTCTGGATTTACCTGTCCTGGATTATTGTATTGTTGGGCGTGGAAATCAGTTATGCCCTGACTGCATTCGAATCTGGACAGGACAATAAGCGTCATCCGATCGTCATGTTGCTGGATCTATTAGAACTGTTTTATAAAAAGCAGAAAACTGGTGAAAGTGTCAGTGAAGCACAGGCACTGGAAGTTTTGGGACGGGATGAAATTGGACGCTGGCCTAGCTATGTCAGCATGTTTGAAAAACAGAATCTGATTAAACGTACAGATGACAATGAATATGTGCTGGTACGCGATCTGGATCAGGTCAGCTTCTGGAATTTTTATCTACAGCTTCCTTATCCATTGCCGCGCAAACAGCATCTGACTGATGTACATACCGACGATCTCTGGATGCAAAAATTCTCACCCAAATTGAATGAAACTGATCAGTTTCTGGAAGAAAAACTCAATTTTCCATTATCAGAGCTGTTCCGCAGTAAATAAATTCAATCCTCTCTTTTGAGAGGATTTTTTTAAGTAGATTGATTTGATTTTCAGCGGATAATCGTCCTTGCTGTTATTAAAGCTATACTTATCCAAAAACCAGGTGTCGTTATTTTCATTGACCATCTTTTTATATAGATGCCTGAGTCTTGATCTGAGGCTCAGGCTTCTTTAACCATCCTTGTAAACTCACCAGAATCACGCCCAGCATTACCATACAGGTCCCTACAATAAAACTGATCTCGACATGCTCATTTAGAATTAACACGCCAAACAGCATGCCAAATACTGGTGTTAAAAAGGAAAACACCCCTAAACGTGAAGCCAGGTAGTGTTTTAGCATCCAGAACCAGATCAGATAACTGGCAAAGGAAATCACCACCGTATGAAAAATCAGGCTGGAAATCGACAAAGTTGTCCATTGAATACTGGCTTGCCCAGTCAAAAAGGACAAAGGCAACAATACCATGCCAGCGATCAGCAATTGATAGAATAAAGTTTGGGTTGCAGGCGCTTCAGCCAGCGAGCTCAAACGTACACTTACGGTCGTGGCTGCCCAGAATACACCAGCCAGCAATGCCAGAAAATCCCCCCATAAGGCATGAGATTGCAGAGCAGATCCTGTCTGGGGACGCAGCAGGAAACTCACTACAATACCGCTAAAGGCAAGAAAAATTCCGCTCCATTGTACATGAGACAAACGTTCCGCCGGCAGTTTCCAGTGCAAGCCTAAAGCCACAAAAATCGGTGCGGTATAAAGCAAGACAATGGTATGCGAAGCTGAGGTATAACGCAGCGCCTCACCCACCAGATAAAATTCAGCGGCAAACAGCACACCCACCAGTAAACCCGCAGACAAGTATCGTGCACTCCAAAGCTGACGGCGTACACTCTGCTGAATTAAAGGATAAACCATAAGTGCAGATAAGGCTGAACGTAATGCAATTTGCATCAGGGCAGAAATATCACTGGCCGCCCATTTCAGTACGACCTGCTGCAAACCCCACAACATACATAGTACAAACATAATGGCAGATGCTTTAACATCTAGTGCCTGACGATGATTCAAATATATTCCTGTTCTTGATTGGAGCAGCTACACAATAAAATTTTCAGAAGTAGAAGATATACTTCAAAATAGACACACGATAGGGTGATTCAGGCAAAAAGAGTGATGCATAAAAAACGATTTAGACGTTATCCAATTTATATCTAGAGACTGAATGGCAACCGTGCCTGATCAGTCTGATAAATTATCCCTTGCTCATTCACTTTTACAAACAAAATAAAGGAGCCCTCTGGCTCCTTGATCTTAAAAATCCGGTCTTACTTTACGAATGTCGTCCAGACATAATCCTGATTTTGGCCTTTTAGGGTCATTTTCAATTGATCACCAGATTGCAAGGCAGCCACCCCTGCTGGTGTACCGGTCATGACCACATCACCTGCTTCCAATGTAAATACCTGACTAATGTCTGCCAGCAAAGTTGCAATATCAAAAATTAATAGAGCTGTATCGCCTTTTTGACACAGCTCATCATTGATCTCCAGCGTATAGTGCACATCTTTCCAGTCAGCAATCACATCGCCTACCGGTATCCAGTCTGCAAGTACACAAGAACCATCAAAAGCTTTGGCTCGTTCCCAAGGTTGACCTTTTTTCTTTAGGTCATCCTGCAGATCACGTAAGGTCAGATCCAGACCTAAAGTCACAGCGCCAATTGCCTGCAAAACTTTGGCAGGATCATTTTCCTTGCTTAAGGTACAGTCAATACGCAAACTTAGTTCACACTCATAATGACAGTTGCCCCAGTCCGGATTCCATTCAATACCAGCATCCAGTGATGTTAAAGTACTCGGCGGCTTGATAAACAGCACAGGACGATCAGGTACCGCATTTCCAAGCTCTTTGGCATGGTCAGCATAACTGCGGCCGACACAAACAATTTTCGATGGACGTATACTCATGATCTCTTTCCTGTTCTTGATCTGTCTTATTTCTTGAAGGTATTTTCGAAAATGCTTTGCTCAGTACCATCTTTAAAGGCACGTTTTGGCACAATCACCACTGTACGGTTTTTCAGTTCCAGCATATAGGTTAGCTTGCCGATGGCAAAACTTTGTACTTCATTATAATGCACGACCTTGCTACGCCCGTTATTGAAAATTTCTGCATAGTCCTGAAACAGGTCAATGCCCTGTTCACTTTTTCCAAACTGATATTTTACAAACTGGCGCTTAAACATCATCGGCAGAAACCAGTAGCGCATGATACCCTGCAGAATCAGGAAGAAGGCACCCAAAGCCACATAATAACGACCAACCCCATTCAGGCCCATAGAAAAGCCCCAGATAATAATCCCGATGCTGACCAAAGGCGTCAGAAAGCGTGAAATCTGTTTTTTACCAAAAGTGGCCAGGGCAAATCCATCCTGAGATTCTTCTAGAGTGAGATAATAACGGGTGGATAAAGTCGGTGCTGACTCAGTCATAGCATTACATCAAAAATATAAAATCCTGACCCATACTATATCAAAATATGCTTAAAACTCATGGCTTATGCTATCAATTACATAACTTTGCTTTGGAAATAACTAAATTTAGTTTTAAATAAATCATCATTAAAACAAAAAACACACAATAGGATATTGGATGAAAGGATTGATCCCCTATTTGCTGATGAGTAGCACCTTATTTGCAATCTCACCGGCTTTCGCAAAAATAACGCCATGGATCCCTAATCTGCCAAGCAGTCTTGATGTATTTCAAGGCAATTCTCAGCAACTGGCCGAACTCACTGGCGAGCGTATCCTGATTTATGCGCATCCTGCCAGCAAAACCCATCTACCGACTTTTAAAATGGCTTCTAGTAGCAAATCCCAGTTTTATAGTGCGGCTGTAGTCTTGCCTGCATCCGAAGCACAAGTCGAAAAATTACTGCAACATTATCCGAATTATGTCGGCCTGTTTCCGACCCTGAAATCCGCCAAAGTGATTGAACAGCAAGGTAGCATTCAACAAGTCGAATATCAGGTGCATATTCCTACCCCAATTCCAGTCTTAAATTTTAAAGAAACTGTGGTGATGCAGCATCATCTGGAAAATAACAGTATCAGCACACTGATTCTGGATGCGCCAATTCCCTATGGGGCCGGAAAGCTGGAATGGTTTGCACTGAGTCCCAATAAAACCTTAGTGACGGTGACGCAATGGGGCGATCTGAACCAGCCACAAGGTTTTCTGTTTAGCAAGATTCTAAATGCCCTGCCTGAAGCCAAACTTGGTATTCCCGCCGGCACCAATGCCTTTCTGCTTGAAGCTTTACAACAGCGTTTTAAATATCCTGCTGCCATAGCTTTAAATACGGCAGTGCCTCAAGTTCAACTCAGCAATCAACAAACTCAGAAAATTGCCCAGCTCAGTCAGAAATCAGGACAGCCAGTCAGCTTTATTTTGCCCAATTATCAGGTCAAGGCCGGTAAAGATTCAGAAAATCTAAGATTCAGTACCACCTATCAATATTTCTCGCATCCGACTGAGAAGCTGCAGCCCTGGTTATCGGCTCAGGCCAGCCAGAAACTCTTTCCACGACAAATCAAAAAAGTGGAACTGAATCTAGTCAACCCGCAAAGTATTGATGCTAACTACAAGGTATCAGTCGGCTTGGGCGTCATTCAGATTCCCTTTAATTTTAAAATGCGTTTTGAACAGCCAAATACCTTACAAAACCAGTTCTATGCCAATGGCGGAGATTTAAAATTTGTACGAGGTGGAATGAAGCTTTTGCCTCAATCTCAGGGAACGCTATTCCAGATTACCAGTTCCATGAAAATTCATGATCAGGCGCCTTTTTTACTGAAAGCCATGCGCAGCCTTCCCTATCATGACATGTTGCCGGCTGTTGGTGGCAATACGGTCTACGCCTTGAAGATACAGCAGAAATTGAAATCTTAAGTTCATTTCTAATTATTGGTTTTTTATATGAAAAATTAAAAAACTACAGACGTAAAAAAACCGCATCAATGTGCGGTTTTTTCAGAATTCTTTATCAAGATTGGTGCGCTCAGAGAGATTCGAACTCCCGACCCCTTAGTTCGTAGCCAAGTGCTCTATCCAGCTGAGCTATGAGCGCGACGTCTTGATGAGGTGCATTATATAGAGTTTTCAGCACTTGTTAAGTGTTTTTTAATAAAATCATAACCGAACGTACAGTAATTAAACGATACTGCAATATTTCAGTTTTTTTGATGAAAATTCCTGCGGATTTAGAGTTAAAAACAATAACTCAGACTTGGCAAATTCTAGAATCGACCAAATTGATTTTTAATTGCCTCATATTCATTTGTTCACAGCCTAATGGAGCTACTCCCCAACCAGACCAGTTTTAACCTCGCCTGCCCACTGATAACAGCTCAATACCACGCCATTTGAGGTAACTTGATGATCTGTCAGTGTAAATGCTGCTGGCATAGAGTCTTCAGCAAATAGACGTTTTCCTTTGCCCAATATTACAGGAAAGGTCATTAGATAGAGTTCATCCACAAGATCATGCTTAAAAAGTGCCTGTGCCACTGCGGCACTGCCATACACCCGGATATTTCCCTCCCCTGAAGCCTTCAGGTTAACGATTTCATCAATACTTTTTAGAAAGATCGTATTTTGCCAGTCCGAGTGATCCAAACTGGTGGATAGCACATATTTATTTACTTCATTAATTCCTGGCCAGTCTTCAGCATGCTTCGGCCAGTAAGGTCCAAAAATCTGAAAGGTATTCTTACCAATCAAAATATCGGTAGACTACATCCATTTTTGCATGATGTGATCAAATGCTGAATCGGGTTCAGCACTAAAATACGGCGCCACCCAGCCACCATATTGAAAGCCACCCGATGTATCTTCTTCCGGACCGCCGGGTGCCTGCATTACACCGTCTAGAGTCAGAAATTCCTGGACAATGATTTTTCTCATCACGCTGCCCTTATTATTATTGAGTCATCTAGGATTTATTTTTAGCATGTGTTTGAGGCGGATTCTGTAAATTTTAGGCACAAAAAAACCGCAACATGTGCGGTTCATTGTTCAAGTTGGTGCGCTCAGAGAGATTCGAACTCCCGACCCCTTAGTTCGTAGCCAAGTGCTCTATCCAGCTGAGCTATGAGCGCGTAACTTGTGTCGTCTTTATTAGACTACGTTATTTTCCGGTTTACTTATTGGTGCGCTCAGAGAGATTCGAACTCCCGACCCCTTAGTTCGTAGCCAAGTGCTCTATCCAGCTGAGCTATGAGCGCGACATAAGTAAAATGGCGGTGAGAGAGGGATTCGAACCCTCGATACAGTTACCCGTATGCGTCCTTAGCAGGGACGTGGTTTCAGCCACTCACCCATCTCACCGTAACGTGCCGCCATAATACAAATTTCGGCATAGCACTGCAAGCACAGCTTGAAAAAAAACTGCATATTTTTGCTCGTTTAAATACTTTTTAAACAATTTCCCTGTTTTTAGTCATTTAAGTCCTGAAAAACCCGATAATTTTCCAGTTATCTAAAATTAGCCAAAAATTGAAAACTTAAACAGATTATTGCAATCATTTACGTGCAGTCTGCACTAACATGACTTATGCTAAACCTATCTCCAAGGACACTTTAAAGATATGATGAAAAATTGGGTCGATCCTGAAGCAAAAGCTGAAGCCGAACGTTATGACAACCCTATTCCAAGCCGTACCCTGATTCTCGAAACTATAGAAGAAAAAACTGCCCTGTCCCATGCCGACCTGGTGGAATATTTTGAAATTGCCGATCAAAAAAGTATTGATGCTCTGAGCCATCGTCTGATTGCGATGGTACGTGACGGGCAATTGATGAAAGACGGTTACAAGTTCCAGATTGCGGCGGAACAGCCTGAGCATGAAGCAACGGTATATATCAACTCCAAGGGAAGCGGCACAGCCAATATTTCAGGTGAAGATGACCTGCTTTTACCTGAGCGTGAATTGCGTCAGGTCTTTAACGGTGACCGTGTCAAAGTCCGCCAGACCTCAGTAGACCGCAAAGGCAAGGCTTGGGGCTTTATTACCGAGGTCTTGCAGCACCGCGTCAAACAGATCATTGGTAAAGTGTCTGAATATGAAGGTGAATACTTTGTTCAGCCAGCCAATCCAAATGCACATCAGCCTATTACTCTAGAAAAAGAGCTGATCGAGCATGCCAAGGTCAAAGTCGGCGATTCGATCCGCGTGGCGATTGATACCTACCCAACCAAAGAAGAATTTGCGACTGGTCATATTGTGCAGTCGATGGCAGACAAAGCCGATACCGAAATCATCATTCCACAGACGATTCTGGAATATGGCCTGCCATATGAATTCCCGGAAGAAGTCTTGAAAGAAGCGGAAAGTTTTAAAGAGCCTTCTGCCAAAGATCGTGACGGCCGTGTCGATCTACGTGATTTAGCGCTTGTCACTATTGATGGTGAAGATGCACGTGACTTTGATGATGCAGTCTATGCAGAAAAACGTCCGGGCGGTGGCTATCGTGTGGTCGTTGCAATTGCTGATGTGAGTCATTATGTACGTCCGGGCAAACCATTGGATGATGAAGCTCAAGAACGTGGAACATCCGTGTATTTCCCACACTTCGTTTTACCAATGTTGCCTGAAGCACTCTCTAATGGCCTGTGTTCATTAAATCCGAATGTCGATCGTCTGTGCATGGTCTGTGACCTGAAACTGTCACGTGCTGGCCGAGTGACCGGGTATGAATTCTATCCTTCGGTGATGCATTCCAAAGCACGTCTGACTTATGACCAGGTCGCGAAGTATTTTGAAGGTGACAGTACAGCGATTACTGAAGATCGTAGTGTACGTAAATCACTGAATACACTGTTCCAGTTGTATCAGATTCTAAAAGGCTTACGTGCTGAACGTAATGCAATGGAATTCGAAACCATTGAAACCTATATGACTTTCGATGAGCTGGGTGGTATTAATGAAATTCTGCCACGTACCCGTAATGATGCGCATAAGCTGATTGAAGAATGTATGTTGCTGGCCAACGTTGCAGCAGCTGAATATGCATTGGAAAATGAAATACCGATACTGTACCGGGTGCATCAACCACCTGAGTTTTCGCGTATCCAGAAAGTTCGTGATTTCGTGAAACTGCTGGGTCTGCCATTCCCGGAACAGCCAACCCAGGCCGATTATCAGGCAGTCATTGAAGCGACCAAAGACCGGATTGATGCGCCAAGTATTCATGCCGTATTATTACGCTCCATGATGCAGGCCTATTACGGTGCCGACAATGCTGGTCATTTTGGTCTGGCTTATGAAGCGTATACGCACTTCACCTCTCCAATTCGCCGTTACCCAGATCTGTTATTACATCGTGCTATCAAAGCCCATCTGAGTAAAAAGCCATATCCAATTTCAGGTGCCTCTTTAGATGATGCCGGTGAGCATTTCTCAGCAACAGAACGCCGTGCTGATGAAGCCTCCCGCTCTGTAACGACCTGGCTGAAATGTCACTATATGCAGCAGCATTTAGGTGAAGAGTTTGTTGGCATTATCAGTGCAACGGCTGAATTTGGTTTATTTGTCACGCTGAAAGACCTCTATGTCGATGGTATGGTGCATGTCAGCCAGTTGAGCGATGACTTCTTTGTCTTTGATCAAAGCAGCCAGAGTCTGGTCGGCCAGAACCGTGGTCAGATCTTTGGTTTGGGCGATGAAGTGAAGATCAAGGTCGCTGGAGTCAATCTGGAAGAACGTAAAATTGACTTTGAACTGATCCAGCAACTGACTCATGCGGGTCGTCCAATTCGCGCCCGTGCTCCACGTGTCGCAGAAAAAAAACCTGCACCACGTCTGGAAGCAAAAGAGGAAGTCTTCAATAATCATGAGCGTACGCAAAAAGCCCAGCCCAGTGATGATGGAGAACAGCCCATACGACGCAAAAAAGACAAATTCAAGCCCAGTTCCTACAGTAAAAAACCTGCTAAAAAATCTGCAGGAAAGTCTGAAGCAAAGGTTAAAGATAAAGTAAAGAAAAAAGCCAAGATCAAAAAGAAAAAGTCGAATGCAAAAGCCAAGACTGAATAATGTTTGATGATCATAAAAAGAGCGCTACAGCGCTCTTTTTATTTTATAATTCAGTTAAATAAAGATTAAAAAAATATCATGCTTATTGCATCAAATAATAAACAACATTTGCATATCTATGCGATTCTGATTTTTACAATTTTGATCTTCAGTGACTTTTTTGCACTCAAGTATTTTAATTTCGTAGCAACACCACTTATGAATTATTTTGCATTGATTATAAGCTGTGTCATATGTATTGGAATATTAGACTTCTTGCGTTAGTTAAAATTTAAACAGCCTAAAGCTACAATTTATAAGGTTTTAGCCAATTCAAAAATTAGGTAAAACGATACTTTCGCAAGAGGTCTATTGTTGTATTTTTTAAGACTCAAACAGCATGGTTTATGGTTTCCACCTTATCATTGGCGTAATTTCAGAAAGCGCCCCAAATTTTATAGTCTTTTTATCTTTCCTTCGGTCATGATCTCAGCACTTTGGATTAATTTGACCACGTATCCACCCTATCTTTATACGAAGCTAAAAGGCGAAACTAACAGTATTTCAATTACTACTCAGGCTGTGAAATTCAAAGGTGTTCGAAATCATATCTCCCATTCCTTTGATACAGAATATAGACATTTACCAGTTATGGAGTTATCTGCTTCTGAGTTTCTGCTTTATCAAAATAAATCCGTTGAACTACAGTTTAAGCTTACAACAAGTACTTTGGGCAGCATTGTGCATGAGATTGAACGAATCAAGATCCAGCCTAAAATCGAATAATTAATACCGTCGTATGCTTGATTTCCCTGCCAATAAGCCCTACATCTAGATTTAACATAGGAAATGACTTCGGCAGAAACGACATGACATTAGAAAAAGCAACTTTACCCGTTCCACAATTCGATCAGATTACGCTGGCAGACCTTAAGCAAAAAATTGAAAACTGCATTCAGCAAGGTTTGCAATTTCTAAATGAACTGACCCAGACACCTGATACTGTCCAGGAACAACTTGCGGTCCTAAAACAGGTTGATACGCTAGAAAATAATATGAGCGAGTCCTGGGGCGTTTTGTCGCATCTGAACGCAGTCATGAATAATAGTGAAACCCGTGATGTCTATCAGGCATTATTACCGGGTCTAAGTGATTACTATACCCAGCTAGGTCAGCATACGGCCCTGTATCAAACCTATCAACATGTACAGGATGCACCAGTTTTTAATGAATTACCGGAAGCTCAGCAAAGTGCAATTAAACTGGCGCTACGTGACTTTAAATTGTCAGGCGTAGCACTAGAGGGTGAAGCAAAAAAACGCTATGCAGAAATTTCTGCACGTTTATCACAACTTTCCTCAGATTTCTCCAATCATGTACTGGATGCAACTCAAGCCTATTTCAGACCGCTTAAGGAAGAAGAATTAGCGGGGCTGTCTGAAAGTAATATTGAACTGTTAAAACAATATGGCCAGCAACGTGAACTGGATCAGCCGGTTGCTACATTAGACTTCCCGTCTTATCTAGCAATTATGACTCATGCCGAAGATCGTGGCCTGCGTGAAGAACTCTATAAAGCCTATACCACGCGCGCGTCAGATCAGTCCGAACAGACTGAATTTGACAATACTGCCATCATGGAAGAGATCCTGAAACTACGTCAGGAAATGGCAGCGCTATTAGGCTTTAATAACTATGCCGAATATTCACTGGCCAGCAAAATGGCACCAAATGTCGAAGCTGTGGATGAATTCCTGCGTGATCTGGCAGAACATGCCCGTGCGCCTGCTGAACAGGAAGTGGCTGAACTGAAAGCCATCGCTGCTGAAGATGGTATTACTGAATTAAAGCCTTGGGACAGCAGTTACTATTCTGAAAAGCTGAAAATGCAGCAGTTTAATCTGTCTCAGGAATCACTCAAACCCTACTTTCCAGCTCCAAAAATCTTGCAAGGTCTGTTCAGTATCCTGAAACGTTTATATGACATTCAGGTGATTGAACGTGAAGCGCCAGTTTGGCATCCAGATGCACGTTATTTTGAACTGGAAGACCAAGGCGAAGTGATTGGCGGTTTCTATTTTGACCTCTATGCGCGTCAGGGCAAACGTGGCGGTGCCTGGATGAGCGGCTTCCGGTCACGCATGCAAATTGCTGAAGGTCTGCAAAAACCGATCTGCTATATGGTGGCAAACTTTACTCCACCAGTCGGTAACCGCCCTGCACTACTGACTCATGATGAAGTGATTACCCTGTTCCATGAGTTTGGTCACGGTCTGCATCATATGCTGACAGAAGTGGACAATATTGCTGTGGCTGGTACACACGGCGTGGATTGGGATGCTGTTGAGCTACCAAGCCAGTTTATGGAATTCTGGGCTTGGGATCAGGACAGTTTAAACCTGCTTAGCGAACATATCGAAACCAAGGAAGTCTTACCTGCTGACTTGTTAAAAGCCTTACTGGATGCTCGCTTCTTCCAGTCCGGTATGCAAACTTTGCGTCAGCTGGAATTTGCTTTATTCGATCTGACCATTCACCGTGCCAATCCGGCATTGAATGCTGAACAGATTCAGACAACCTTGAACGAAATTCGTGAGCAATACGCAGTTTTACCCACTACAGCATATAACCGGTTCCAGCACAGCTTCAGTCATATCTTCGCGGGTGGATATGCAGCGGGCTATTATTCTTATAAATGGGCAGAAGTTTTGGCCAGTGATGCCTTCGATCGCTTCGAAGAAGAAGGAATTTTTAACACTGAAACCGGAAAGCAGTTTAGACAAAAAATTCTAGCAGTTGGCGGAAAAGACACAGCACTTGACGCATTTATCAATTTCCGCGGACGCGAGCCAAAAATAGATGCTTTGTTACGTCATCAAGGTTGGACGAACCGCTCTAAAAACGCTTAAACTACGTTTTTAAGTAAATCACAGGGTGAGTATGATGGCTATCAAACGTCGTTTCATTGCAGGCGCAAAATGTCCTAAATGTCAGGCGTTAGATCGGATCGTTATGCTGACCTCTGGTGAAGCTGAATGGATTGAATGTATCGAATGTGGGTATGAAGAAAACCGTCCTACCCATATCGAGGAACCTGAGTCACCAGCCGTTCCGGATGAAATTGGTGTGATTCAGTTTAAACCCCGTCAGCCAAAAGAATAATTTCGGGAACCTAAATGACTCTAGATCATCGACAAAATCCTAAACTTTTATGGGGAATAGTGAGCGGATTAATTGTTGTGATTATTGCCGTTTTAATAATTACACAGTTTTTTCTCACACAAAATGAAACATTACCGGCACATCAGGGTGACTTGATGCATGCACCGGTGACACAAGCCGCACCTAAAGCAGAAGCTGAACTGGAAGAAATTGTGCCTACTTCTGAAAATGTCTTGGTCGATGCCTCTATTATAAGAGAAGAAGTCACTGAAAATGCCACTTTGGCGAAAGAAGAAATTGCCAAACTGGAAGATATCCAGCAACAGCTCAATGAGCAGGAAAAAAGCCTGAAGCAACAGCATAGTGATGCGGATGAGCTGATTAAACTCAAAGAGGAACAAATCAAGTTACTCGAAGCACAACTGGCACAATAGTCAGAATGAGTTAGGGATTTTCAGCTAGAATATCCACAGATTTTCTAGCTAAGTTCCCCCATGAGTGTAGCCTCTCCCTCGCATCTGGTTAAGGCAATTGTCTTTCTGACCTGTTCCGCTTTTCTGTTTTCAGTCATGGGCGTCTGTATCCGCTTCGCCTCACACACGGTTGACAATGCCACGGTGGTATTTTTCCGGAATTTTGTCGGCCTGTTTATCTTTCTGCCATTAATCTTTAATAAAGGCATTAGCTTTTTTAAAACTGAAAAACTCTGGATGCACACCTGGCGTTCTGTCGCAGGTCTGACAGCGATGTATGGCTTTTTCTATGCCATTGCACATTTAAAGCTCTCCAATGCCATGGTCTTCACCTATTCCTCACCGATTTTTATTCCACTGATTGCCTGGCTGTTTCTAAAAGAAAAAGTCACTCAAAGCATGTTACTGGCTGCTGCGATCGGTTTTATTGGCGTGTTGTGCGTGGCTAAGCCTGATTCCGGTTTATTTAACCTGATGTCTGTGATTGGCTTGAGTGCCAGCTTCCTGGCTGCTATGGCTTTTGTCACGGTTCGCGCACTAACTCAGACCGAACCACCAGAACGGATTGTGTTTTATTTCTGTCTGATCGGCACCCTGATTTCCATGGTTCCAATGTTCTTGCATTGGCGTCCTTATACTCTGACTGAACTCGGTTATTTAATTGCAGCCGGTTTATTGGCAAATACCAGCCAGTTATTTCTATCCAATGCTTATAAACTGGCACCTGCTGGTCAGATTGGGCCAGTGAACTATATTGCGATTTTTTTTGCTGGCTTATGGGGTTTTATATTCTGGCAGGAAGTTCCGGATCTCTATAGTCTGCTCGGACTAGGGCTGATTTTTTGTGGGATTTTACTGTGTAGTCCTGCTTTACAAAATAAGCTTAGGCTGCGTTAAGGCCACAATAAAAAAAGCACCCGAAAGTGCTTTTTTTAATTTGCTTAAATTACTGATACCAGCCGAAGAGTTTAAATACATAAGGTACATAGGCAATGATCAGCATCGCTGGCAGTAACACGATCATCGGTAAAATCCAGCGCTCGTAACGGTAATAGAAGGACTTATGTCGAACTTCTGCATCCGCCTCGGCCACCTCCGCATCACCAATGGATTGCCTTGCTAACAGATGGTTCAGGGCAACTGGTGGTGTCACATAACCCAGCTCGAAACCAATCAAGGTAATCATCCAGAAGTGCACCGGATGAATTCCATACTGATAGGCGACTGGTGCAACCGTTGCTGAAATCAGGATCACAGCACCGAACGGATCCATGATCATGCCAACAAATACCATCAGACCGACAATCATGGAAATCACCAGAATGGTACTGCTGATATCTGTCGGGAACGCTTCCATAATTTCCATACGTTCCAGCAGGCCACCCACACTGACAGACAGTGCCATCAGGATCACCAGCGCACCAATGTGTCCAACCGTTTCACTGGTCGAAATGTGTAATGATTTCCAGAAGCCGACTTGACGCAAGCTTTCACCAACAGTCGAACGTTTTACACCATGGTCTACAGCCAGCTCACTGCCCTGCTGCTCAATATGCTCTGCTTCACGATATTCAGCATTCATGGCTGTACCCGCGGTCGCCATTGCAGGCGTATTTGCTGAACCTAAGGTGGTAGTTAAGGTTTCATCCCAATGTCCCATTGGCGGTAATGGTGCAGGCTCATGACGTAACTTATCAAATAGCACGATCACCAACAGAATGACTGGCATCATGACAGGTGCCGTAAATTCATTCAGATCTGTAGACAAGGCATATTTGTAGAACAGCCAGATCAGGATGAAAATCACGATATAAGGAATCACGTTTACAAAGGCACGTGCAGACTGTGGTGCAGCCAGACCAGGCGCAGCAATACGGAATTTGCTTTCAGCAAAGAATAGCGAAATGATCAAGAACAATGTTGAACTGAGCAGGAAGACATAGACACCGTAGTGATACAACATATCTGTCGTCACTTCCTTGTTCAGTGAAGCTACCACAACAATTAATAGACATGGACGTAATACCACACCGAGTGAACCCGACATGGCGGTTGCTGCCAAGGCAAACTGACGGCGACCACCGGCATTCCAGACTTCCTTATAAATGATCGCACCTGCAGCAATCACGAAAATTCCAGATGCACCGGTATAAGCGGTTGGTAATGCAGCTGCCAGCAGGATTAACCAGGTCAAGGTTTCTGGAGCCAGATTCCATGGACGCAGGATATTCAGGAACATGTCTACGACACGGGTTTGTTTCAGCAACATACCGGCCCAGATAAATAAGGCCAGATTCAGGAAGATGCTCGAAAATTCAACCAGTTGCCCCAGATAGATGCCCTGACCCATCGGGTAATCCATCAAGAAGACAAAGTTAAACCCGGTACTGATAGCCATATAGGCATACAGTGGGATGCTTAAGAAAGCCAGTCCGAAACTACCCCCTTCTCGGGTCGCCTGAGGTGGCTTAATGACTTGGTACAAACTGATCAGGGTCAATGTTCCAAAGAGAATCATCCATAGCCAATAGACATACTTCATGTCTCCCATCGGCACCCCGGAATTCAGCACCGACATATATTGGCTATAGGAAGAATAGACTAGGAAACTGTTCGCGATCAGCATCGCCACGGAATAGACTTTAAAATCGATACGGGTGGCTGGGCTACGTAGACCGATATGATGGGTTTTTAATGTCGCACTGATTGCAGCAAATACCACCATGATAATCAACAGTAAGGCACGGTTTTCAGTCCCAAACTTGAAAATGCCAAAGAATGAGGTTTCAAAACTGCGATAAGCGCGAATACTTGGATGCGCTTCAATATGCGTCATCGCCTTGTCATAGAACTGGTAGGACTCTTCACAGACCTGTTGTGCCTGCATAACTGCAGCTCGCACATCCGCTTCAGAACGTACACCGAAGAAATCGGCATATTCATCGGCGGCATCTGCTTTCATCTGCTCCTGAACTTTTTGATCGACATTAATATTACGATCACATTGTGGTGCTTTCGGTTCAGCACGCAAAAACGAATATTGCATGCCTGTCGCCGGATCACCATACAGACGCTCGCCCATACGCAGTAACTGACCATGAATCATTTCCCCGGTTCCAATCATTAAGGTCAGTAAGAGCAAGATGAGCACGACAAAGGTCGAGATCCACTCTGTCCAGATATAACGTAACAGATCTAATCCTGATCTGTTTGGATTATCGTTGTGCATGTATTTTCCTATTCTTATATTCGCGCCTTACATTCTTTTAAGCGCTGGTCTTCCTGTCTGCCCCGAAAATTCCTTTACAAGGGTCAGTATCATTATTTTCTGTTTTGACTCTGCATGAAAATCAGCAGAATAAAAATGACAATTTATCTTTTCTTTTTGTCTTTTCTGCCAACAGTTTCAGCTATCCCCAACATAGTTACCCAAGATATAGAGCAATGCGACTATCACTCCCCAGATCACCCCTAACAAATGCGCTTCGACCAGTACCGGACTGCCAATAAGTTGTGCAGTCTCCTGATTTCCAATGGTATTTTCCCAAATTAGTTTGGCAAAGATTAAAAATAATACCAGTACGGCAAATCCACGTTCACGTTGATAAAGCAGATGCACACAGGCGACTGCGACATAGGCCCCATGTAATACCCCGGATAGTCCTGCATATGCTTCAATATTTGGCAGGAAAAAATAAAAACTCAGGCTGATCAACGGTGGCAGAATCAAAAGAATTGAGACGAAATGCCACACAGATGCACGGGGAAAAATGAAAGGTAGACAGATAAAGGCAAGAATATTCAGAAAATAATGGGCCCAGCCGACATGCACCCAGTGCGCAGTCCAGAGCCGCCAGAATTCCCCGAGCAGGCTTTCCTGCCAGTAGATGAAAGCATCGTTAAAGATTTGCAAACTCGCTGAAAGAGAGACAAAAGCCGCCAGAAAAATAATTTTTCGTCGAAGATGTTGATCTTGCATCGGCTCCTTGAACTCCTTTCAGCATATTGAAAATGACCTCTATGAGCATCATTCGCTTAATTTTTCATTAAATTATAGGTCAGCGCTAAACAGATCATCCAGTTCTGAAGAATTATCTGTTTCATCCCAGAAGGTCTGCATGCCATCATCTGCACTACGAATACCGGTATTTTCAGTCCAGTAACGGTCAGAAATACCATTCACCATAATGGCAGCCATACTGTCGATCAGCTTGAACTGAGGATTGACCGGCTTCTCATCACTACGTGCCTGATCAAAGGTTCTTAACGCGTCACGAATTTTGGCATCATCCCCACTGGCCTGTGCGGCTACAGCATATAAGGCATGTGATAAACGTACACCTTTTTGCTCACCAATTTGTACTGACTGTTTCAGAGTTTGGTAAGGATCAGGTTTCCCATCACCTGCCCCTGGCAATAAAGTCCAGATCACAGCACGGGTTGCATTTGGCGCGCCCCAGAATTTGGTATTATCCAGACAGGTCATGCCACGCTCAACTACAGCCGCAATATCTTTGGGTACTTGTACGACCCCACCAGAATTAATGTCATTGGTCATGGCTTGCAAGCCACTCAGCATGCCCAGCAGATAAACTGTCTGTTCAATATCACTGTTCATGCGTGGACAGCCTTCACCCAGCGCTTTTTTATATTTTTTCTCATAACGAGTCTGGAATAACTGATAACCCGTGTACTGGCGTTGTGCAGCCAATGCAGCCCAGCGTTTCTGCTCAATCCGCGCATCCTGAGCTTCAGTCACCTGGTTGACTTTAGAAGCACGCAGATACCGTAGCTCTGCATCCAGCGCTTTCTGCTCGGCACAAATTCCGGCTGCAGAATACATCAGTACTGCGACACGAGTCGGATCAGCCCCCATTTCTTTAGTCGACATGATGGCCGGTGTTAAAGAATTCCCGGAATTACACACCATCTCGGCATCATCCATCGCCAGAATTGGTGGAACAATATGCTTTTCAGTGAAACCCAACGCCACATTGGCACCGGTTTTAATGACCTGAGAACATCCTGTTAGAACTGTTGTTGTTATTGCAATGGTCGCCATACCTTGGCATATTTTTCGGACGCTCGACATTTTCCTGTCCTCTATAATTGTGATTATGTCCATTATTCTGCTAAACATATCAGAAGCATATAACGAATAAAAGAGTATTTACTCTAATTTAGACCAGACACTTTGCCATTAAATCGCCCAGCTGCAATTGACTGTAGTAGATAAAATCCCAAATTTTGGGCAAAAAAAAAAGTAGCATTGCGACGGTTCAGCACATGCTACTTATCAACTTGGCAAGCCGAGAATAAAATAGGCTCTCGAGCTTAATTCTGTTATTTAGGTGAAAATCTGTCCTTCAGCACCGTTCCCAGCCGTCCTATGACCAGGGCCATCACAATCGCAACGATCAAAAACATCCACATTGGAAATTCCATCATGATCTCCTGTGTTCGCTGTTGGTGAGTTAAATGTACCTGCTTATAAAAAAAGCAGCCGAAAAATTGTCATACAATTCATTGTTTTTGCAGAGAAATATGATTTTTTGTCTGACAATTCAAGCGGGGTTAGCGGATAAATCTTTATTTTTAATCAATTTATTTAAAATTTCGGAATATCAGTTGTCTGACAATTAAATTATTTTTGTCAGAACTTTCAAAGACTTCCATTGTTTAAAAGGCAACTGGTCACACCAGATGAGCAATGGACGTGCTTTTGCATGCTGGAAATACACCACGATATAAGCTTGGTGATCAATCACGTGACTGATCAATACTCGCCGTGTGCCTTGTGCAGCTGCAGTCAGTGACCATTCACGTCCATCCAGATATTCAAACTGCTCAATGTGCGGTGTCTTACGATAAAACAACTGGTAGATGACCAGACCGATGACGCCACAAACCAGCCACATTATTACAGGTAATAACTGATACAGCAAGAACATCAATACAGCGAAAATAAAAAGCTGAAACACCAGCGCACACTTACTGCGTTTCAGCCTGAAACAGCGATTATCCATGAACGTAAAATTTAAGCTTCTTGATAAAATCTTTTAATTCAGGGCGTGGGGGTTCTGACACTTCCATAAACCAGTCCAGCAGGTCCGGATCTTCCTGTGCAACCAGCTCAGCAAACATCTGTTTTTCGAAGGGATCAGCATTGAGATAATAGTTTTTCACGTAGGGATCAAAATATACATCGATCTCTTTCAAGCCACGACGCGCGCGATAAATCACTTTGCGCTCTTCTAAGGTGATGTCATCAGTCATCGAATTTTCCCAACTCGTTACAAACCTGAGTAGTTTACCTTAAGCCATTGCTGAATTTCGAGGTATTTCATACAAATGACCAAAAGCATCAGTAGATTCCCCAGATTTGAACATTCAGCTCATTGCTCCCTCGTCTGCTCTATCTTAAGTTAAATAAAACATCACAATAAGGGAATTATAAGATGCATTCGAGCGCGATCCGTCCATTGGCCAGCATGCTGCCACGTCAACTTTTCAATGATGAACATGAAGCCTTTCGGGAGACGGTCCGTAAATTTTATGAAAAGGAAGTGACTCCTCATACAGAAAAATATGAACAGCAACAGCATATCGATCGTGAGCTCTGGAATAAAGCCGGTGAACTTGGCCTTCTCTGTGCCACGATGCCTGAAGCTTATGGCGGTTCAGGGGTGGATCGTTTATACAGCATGATCCTGATCGAAGAACAGGCCTATGCAGGCGACTCTGCGACAGGATTTTCATTGCACTCCGATATCGTGGCCAACTATATTCTGAACTTTTGCAATGAAACACAAAAGCAGCAATGGCTCCCGAAAATGGCAACAGGTGAAGTGGTCACGGCAATTGCGATGACGGAGCCCAGAACTGGCTCAGACCTGCAGGCAATACGCACCAGTGCGGTATTAGAGGATGATGAGTATGTGATTAATGGATCTAAAATTTTCATTACCAATGGATATCTTTGTGATATGGCAATTGTGGTATGTAAGACGGGTCATAGCGAGAAAGGCTCTGCCAACCTTTCCTTAATTATGGTCGAAGCAGATCGTGCAGGATTTAGTAAAGGTAAGCCCTTAAATAAAATCGGCATGAAAGGTCAGGATACCTGTGAACTGTTCTTTGACAATGTCCGTGTGCCTAAAAAAAACCTGCTAGGTCAGAAAGACATGGGTTTTATGATGCTGATGAAAGAACTGGCTTGGGAACGGTTAATTGTGGCCATCATATGTCAGGCAGGGGCAGAAGCGGCATTCGCACATACAGTGAAATACACCAAAGAACGTCAAGCCTTTGGCAAACCGATCAGCGCTTTTCAAAATACCCGTTTTAAACTGGCAGAACTGCGTACCGAAATTGAAATTTGTCGGGCTTATCTGGACCGTTGTATGCAACTACAGCTTACTCAGGAATTAGGAATTGATGCTGCCGCAGCTGCTAAATACAAAATTTCTGAACTGTATAGCAAAGTGGTTGATGAATGCCTGCAACTGCATGGCGGTTATGGCTATATACTGGAATATCCGATTGCACGAGCGTATCTGGATAATCGCGCGAACCGCATTTATGCAGGAACCAATGAAATCATGAAGGAACTGATTTCCAGATCACTGTAATTTGAAATATGAAAAAGGAGTACATCAGGTACTCCTTTTATCTATATCTACACACTTAAGACACCAATCTTGGCTTGGCTGGCACGGCACTGGATTTCAATTTGAATTTCAATACTCCATCTTCAAAAGATGCTGTTTTCAGCTCTTTACGATCCGCCAGATAATTATTGGATACTTTCCAAGGCGCATGCTTACCCTGTTTCGGCATCACATCCGCTGCACGGGCAATATAGCCTGAAGTCAGACTTCCCATCACCGTATCTTCAAGTAATTCGGTAGCATCCCCTTCTGGAATCACTTCATCATAACCATGCTGATCCATATAATTGAGCAGACGGCAGATATATTCTGCGGCAATGTCCACTTTCAAGGTCCAGGAAGCATTGATATAGCCAATAATCAGCGCCATATTTGGCACATCACTGACCATCACCCCCTGATACAGCATATGCTTCGACGTATCCAAAGGCTTGCCGTCCATCGTGGCCTGAATACCACCCAGAATCTGAATATTTAAACCAGTAGCAGACACAATAATATCCGCATCCAGATGTTTACCTGATTTCAGCTGAATCCCAGTTTCAGTAAATTTCTCGATATGATCTGTTTCTACAGATGCATGACCTTCACGCAGGATTTTGAATAAATCCCCATCTGGCACTACACATAGGCGCTGATCCCAAGGCTCATAATTCGGGGTAAAGTGTTTCATGTCCACTTTACCTTTAAGTTGGAACTTTACCGCATTTAAAAGCAGCTTTTTAAGCAATTTCGGCTGTTTTTGTGCCAGCGCATAAATCCCGCGCTGCATACCAATGTTTCGTGCACGGGTAAGCTTATAAGCCATATCTTCAGACAGATATTTACGCATCTTGTCATAGACCATATCAATGGATGGTACCGAAGCAATATAAGTCGGTGAACGCTGCAACATAGTCACATGACCTGCTCCACCTTTGACCATCGCTGGAACTAACGTAATAGCAGTTGCACCACTACCAATAATTACCACTTTTTTACCGCTATAATCGAAGTTCTCCGGCCAATGTTGCGGATGAATAAAAGTTCCTTTAAATGCATCCTGATTTGGAAATTCTGGTTGAAAACCTTGGTCATAATTATAATAACCAGTACAACCTAAAACAAAATTCGCTACCCAGGTTTCAGTCTTACCTTGAGCATTTTCGATTTTCACTGACCATTTGTTCGTATGCGTATCATAATTAGCATTTAAAACACGGTGCTGATAGTGAATTCTGGATTCAAGTTGGCATTCTTCTACTACTTCAGACAGATAGTTTTTAATTGATGCACCGTCAGCCAACACACTGGCTTTTTTCCAAGGTTTAAAATTAAAGCCAAAAGTCGACATATCAGAATCTGAACGGATGCCTGGATATTTAAATAAATCCCAGGTACCACCTACGCTTTCCCGACGTTCAATAATTTCAAAAGAACGCTTCGGACAATTTTTAGAGATATGTGCTGCTAAACCTATTCCTGAGATACCTGCACCCACAATTAAGATATCAACCTGTTTTTCCATATTCTTCTTTTAACCCAAGTTTGTCATTTATTTTATTAAAGCACAAAACTGACAATACTCCATGTCAAGTTTGTGTGTTTGCCCTATTTTTTTTATCTTTTGGGGACATTTTTATAGCTAAACCGATAATCAATTTATAAAAAGATAAATTTTAGGCATTAAAAAAGGCCGGTTTATTCAACCGACCTTTTCGAACAACGTTTGCTGCTCTACACGAAATTAGTTAACTTCGCGATCTACTAGCTCAACGTAAGCCATCGGTGCAGCATCACCTGCACGGAAGCCCGCTTTAAGAACACGTAGATAACCGCCGTTACGCTCTTTGTAACGAGGGCCAAGAACGGTAAATAATTTACCAACAGTTGCAGCTGAACGAGTACGAGCAAACGCCAAACGACGGTTTGCTACTGTATCGACTTTAGCTAAAGTGATTAAAGGCTCAGCAACACGACGTAATTCTTTTGCTTTAGGCACAGTTGTTTTGATCAACTCGTGCTCGAACAAAGAGTTAGCCATGTTTTGGAACATCGCTTTACGATGACTGCTTGTACGGCCTAATTTCACACCACTATTACGATGACGCATGGTGATAGTCCTACTTAATTAACGGCTACGATAGGC
>NZ_DCRI01000105.1:23814-25370 GCF_002324975.1 Acinetobacter sp. UBA1496
TTCTCTAAACGCATGCCGAGTTGTAAGCCTTTGGAAGCCAGAACATCTTTGATCTCAGTAAGCGATTTCTTACCAAGGTTAGGAGTTTTAAGTAACTCAACCTCAGTACGCTGTACAAGATCACCAATGTAGTAAATGTTTTCTGCTTTCAAACAGTTAGCAGAACGAACAGTTAGCTCTAGATCATCTACTGGACGAAGCAAAATTGGATCAACTTCTTCACGAGGTTCTTGAGCCACAGGAGCTTGATCTTTCTGAAGATCAACAAAGATTGCAATTTGTTGTTGCAAGATTGTTGCCGCTTTGCGGATTGCTTCTTCAGGATCAACTGTACCGTTGGTTTCAAGATCAATGACCAGTTTATCAAGGTCAGTACGTTGTTCTACACGAGCGTTTTCCACTGTGTAAGACACACGTTTGATCGGGCTGTAAGATGCATCTAACTGTAAACGACCCACTGGGCGAGTCTCGCCTTCTGGGAAACGTGAGTCAGAAGTCTCGTAGCCACGACCTTGAGCCACTTTCAGGCGCATCTTAAGATTGCCTGATGCACTTAACGTGCCGATCAAGTGTTCAGGGTTAACCACTTCAACATTATGAGGTAAACGAAGGTCAGCCGCAGTTACGTCGCCTGGACCTTGTTTCTCTAATGTTAAATAAGCTTCATTTTGATCGAACAGCTTAATAGACAATCCTTTTAGGTTCAGCAAGAGCTCGACGATGTCCTGCTGCAAGCCTTCCAAAGTACTGTACTCGTGCTCAACACCTTCAATCTCAACTTCTACCACAGCAGCGCCAGGTAAAGAAGAAAGAAGGATGCGACGTAAAGCATTGCCCAGAGTATGACCAAAGCCACGCTCTAAGGGTTCTAGAATAACTTTTGCCGAGGTCCCGCTTGCCGCTTCGACCTTGATCGCTTGCGGAGTTAGAAACTCATTTGCAGTACGCGTCATATTGCTACCTCAAGGATTATTTAGAATACAATTCTACAATCAAGCTTTCGTTGATTTCAGCAGGTAAATCAGAACGATCCGGTGCAGCTTTGAACGTACCTTCAAGTTTAGAATGATCTACTTCCATCCAAGAAGGAATGCCACGTTGAGCAGCTAATTCAATTGCGTTTTTGATACGTAATTGTTGTTTAGCGCCTTCGTGAACTGCAATCACGTCACCAGCTTTAACTTGGATAGACGCGATGTTAACGCGACGGCCATTTAAAGTGATTGAACGGTGAGATACTAACTGACGAGCTTCTGCACGTGTAGAACCAAAACCCATGCGATAAACAACGTTATCAAGACGGCTTTCAAGCAATTTCAACAGGTTTTCACCAGTTGCGCCTTTAACACGAGCAGCTTCTTTGTAGTAGTTACTAAATTGACGCTCTAAAACACCGTACATACGACGTACTTTTTGTTTTTCACGTAATTGTAGTGAGTACTCAGATTGTTTACCGCCACGAGCTCCACCATGTTGACCAGGAGCTTTAGCGTGTTTTTTAGTTTTGACGTCAAATGGTTTAACGCCAGATTTTAATTGCAGGTCTGTCCCTTCGC
>NZ_DCRI01000106.1:0-12717 GCF_002324975.1 Acinetobacter sp. UBA1496
TTCAAGTTTTACTCTGCCCCAGATTATTTAAGGCAATTTGAAAATATTAAATGTGATGATCAGTATTATTATCTCTATAAGCATTTAAGCTTTGATCCAAAGCTTCAAGTGTTAAATTTATTTAAAAAACTTCAATTAAAGTTTACCCATCCTGATAATTTTAATGATCCATATGATTGTATGGCATCTATTGAATTCAATAATGCGCCGAATGATGTTAAAGAAATTCTACATCAACATTTCTCTACAGCTATAAAAGCAAAGCTGAGTGTAACTTGTTTTAATAATAATCCATTAAATATGCTTATGTGGTCTCATTATGCTCAAAGCCATAAAGGTTTTTTAGTTGAATTTAAAATCCCACATCCTAATCCTAAAGCTATGGTACATGAGGTATTTAATGTCCAAGCTGTAAAATATCAGAATGAATTTCCAAAAATTCCTTTAGATATATCAAATCCATTAGCAATGTTTGATGTAGCAAATGGAGCAAAATTGCTGAATTTCGTTGCGAATCAATATTTAATAAAATCAACGGATTGGTCATATGAAAATGAATTTAGAACATTAGCACATGATTATGATTCTAGTAATTTTAATTCACTGTTAAAAGAAATTCCTGCAACTTATATATCTTCAGTGATTTTGGGGGCAAAGCTCACTAATCATGACCCAAATAAAATGGCTTTAATTGAATCAATTAATTATTTTAATAAATACTACCAACAAGATATTAAAGTTTATGAGGCTGTTCTAAAACCTAATAGTTTTAAAATCACTGTTCCTAATCACCCAATTCTAGATAAAAATACTAAAACTTTAGCAGCATTTTTATCTAATTAAACTTGTGGAATGATAAGAAATATTAGGAATATTTTTAAATTTCATAGATGTTCTATTATGGCGCATAAATTGCTTGTCACGATTATTCAATTTTACTGTTTGATATAACACATCAGGGATTAAACGTGACCAGCACATATCTACGCGGACAAGAACTCATAGATCAAATTCGAAACCAGCCTTATTCACGTGATTTGATTGGCTATCATGGCGATGTACCAAAAGTAGAATGGCCTAATCAGGCCCGTGTCGCAGTTCAGTTTGTACTGAATTATGAAGAAGGTGGTGAAAACCACATTGAACATGGTGATGCCGGTTCAGAACAGTTTTTATCCGACATTATTGGCGCAGCCAGCTTTCCAGACAAACACATGTCGATGGATTCTATGTATGAATATGGCTCACGTGCAGGTTTCTGGCGGATTCACAATGAGTTTAAAAAGCGTAATCTGCCGATGACTATTTTTGGGGTTGGGATGGCTTTAATCCGCAATCCTTATATAGTCGAAGCGATTAAAGAAGCCAATTATGATGTAGTGTCACATGGTCAGCGCTGGGTGCATTATCAGGACATGCCGATTGAACTTGAACGTCAATACATGGATCAGGCGATTAGCGTATTGGAAACCCTGTTCGGCAAAGCACCGATTGGCTGGTATACCGGTCGGGATAGTCCAAATACCCGTCAATTGCTGGCTGACTTTCCTCAGATTCAATATGACTGCGACAACTACGGAGATGACTTGCCATTTTGGAGCACATTGACCAATCAGGCAGGTGAAACACGCCCTCATTTGATCATCCCCTATACTTTAGAAAGCAATGATATGAAATTTAGTTCACCGGGCGGCTTTAATAGCGGGGAACAATTCTATCAATATTTAAAAGATGCCTTTGATGTACTCTATGCTGAAGGTGAAACTGAACCAAAAATGCTATCGATCGGGATGCATTGTCGTATTTTAGGGCGGCCGGGACGCTTTAAAGCCCTACAAAAGTTCCTCGATTATATTCAAGGTTATGAAAAAGTCTGGATTTGCCGACGGGGCGATATAGCAGCACATTGGTATAAATATCACGCACCAAAATGAGAAAAATATATTAAAAAAGAGAACCTTGAGTTCTCTTTTTTGCTTTATAAATCATATAAAAACACAAGATTAAGAAGATTTGGCACTGATATTGCAAAACCTGTACTGAACAAAAAATGAATATCATCAGGCGATTTAATAGTGCAACTCGTTGAATTTAATCAGGCATCTCCAGAAGAGGCCATTATCTTTTTAAAGCACTGTGTGCAAATACCGAGCTGGTCGACCCAGATTGAAGCAAAGCGTCCTTATGCAGCTGTTGAAGATGTATTGAATATAGCCAGACAACAGGCTGCAACTTGGACCTGGGACGAAATCAAAGCAGCTTTGGATAATCATCCACGTATTGGTGAAAAAAAGGCACAGGCTGAATTAAGCGAAGTTGAAAAAAACTTTTCCAATCGTGAACAGGCTGCGATAACTCAGGACGAAGCAACTCAGCAAGCTTTGCTAGAAGGCAATATCGCTTATGAAAAAAAATATGGCTATATCTTCCTGATTAAAGCGGCTGGTCTAAATAGCCAGGAAGTGCTGAATGCCTTGAAAGATCGTTTAGCAAATGATCCAGAAACCGAAAAAGGTATTGTCCATACGCAACTGGCGGAAATCGCTTTATTAAGACTGTCACAGGAGCTGCAAGCATGATCAGCACTCATATTTTAGATACGCATCTCGGCAAACCTGCATCACATGTGTTGATCAAACTTTTTGATGAAGAAGGTGCATTACTCGGAAAGGCATTTACCAATGCAGATGGTCGAGTCACCGATTTTGGTTTAACCGAATTTGAGGAAGGTGAATACAGTCTTGAATTTGCTACTTCTGATTATTTTGAAGGCTTAGGTCTGGAAACTTTCTTTCCTAAAGCAGTCATTCATTTTCAGGTGAAAGATGCCTCTCAGCACTTTCATATTCCTTTACTGATCAGCCCATTCGCGTACTCCACATATCGCGGAAGCTGATTTTTTATTTAAGCTTTGAGGGAGAGAGAAAGAATGACAGAACAAAGCACAAACATTTCACCTGAACATGAATATCTGGGTGCAGGCAAAAGTGCAGCTTATGGCTTGCAACATGTATTGACCATGTACGGCGGTATTATCGCACCACCACTCATCGTGGGTACTGGCGCAGGTTTGGAAGCTACACAAATCGGTTTATTGATTGCGGCTGCATTGTTTGTTGGCGGTCTGGCTACGATTTTACAAACCATTGGAGTGAAATATATCGGAGCCAAATTACCACTGGTACAAGGCGTTTCCTTTGCGGGCGTGGCGACGATGGTGGCGATCGTAACCACAGGTGGAGGCCTATCAGCTGTTTATGGTGCAGTCATCGTAGCTTCATTAATTGGTTTCTTCTTGGCGCCTTATTTTTCTAGAATTATCCGCTTTTTCCCGCCAGCCGTGACCGGCTGTGTGATTACTATTATTGGTTTATCACTTTTACCCGTAGCTGTTCGCTGGATGATGGGGGGTAATAAAAATGCACCTGAATGGGGAAGTGTTGAAAATATCAGCCTGGCCGTGATGACCTTGGCTATTGTGATCTGTCTAAACTTGAGCAGAAATGCCTCGATTCGTCGCTTATCTATTTTATTGGCGATCGTAATGGGTTCAGTGCTGGCTTATCTGTTTGGTTTTGGCGATTTTAGTAAAGTCGGCCATGGTGCATGGGTACAATTTCCGAGTTTCTTTGCTTTTGGCATGCCGACCTTTGAACTCAGTGCAATCATTTCCATGCTGATTGTGACATTGGTGATTATGACTGAAACAACGGCTGATATTATTGCTGTAGGTGAAATTGTTGGAACCAAAGTAGATTCAGAACGTATTTCCAATGGTCTGCGTGCAGATATGTTCTCAAGTGCAGTTGCACCGATTTTTGGTTCATTCATGCAAAGTGCTTTTGCACAAAACGTCGGGCTGGTTGCCATTACCGGGATTAAAAGCCGTTTTGTGGTCGCTGCTGGCGGTATGATTTTAGTGGTTTTGGGATTACTTCCAATTATGGGCCGACTAATCGCCGCAATTCCGGTTCCGGTACTTGGCGGTGCAGGATTGGTGCTATTTGGTACAGTGGCTGCGAGTGGTATCCGCACCTTGGCGAAAATAGATTATAACGAGCAGAAAAATCTGATTATTGTTGCAACTTCAATTGCAGCAGGCATGATCCCGATTATTGACTATTCTTTCTATGCCAATTTCCCTAAATGGTTCCAAACCCTGTTCCATTCTGGCATCAGTTCAACCTGTTTAATGGCGATCCTTTTAAACATTCTGTTTAATCATCTGCCAATGTTTAAGCCAAAAACAGAGGTTCCGGAAAAAGTCGCAGAAACGCTGCATTAAAGTTTGATTTCCTCCATATGCCCATGCCAGTCATGGGCTTTTTTATCAAAAATTAAAAAAGTTGGCTTTGTTCTTGCTTAATCCAGAATGAGATTTTTAATTCCATTGGGGAACCTTATTTATGAAATTTACTCAAGTTGCTGCTGCAACATTACTTGCATTAGGTGCAGCATCTGCACAGGCAAAACCAGTCTGGCAGGATTTTAGCGTTACTGGGCTTTATGGGGAAAACTATGAAGTTGTAGATGAAAAACAGGCAACCCTAACTGTTGAATACGCTGCAAAAGTTAAATATGCAGATGTCTTCTTTTTCATTGACCGTATGCGTGGTTCCGATGATATTAAATCAAGTTATTTTGAATTTTCACCACGTTTAAGTCTGGGTGAAGTTTCAGGCCAAAAGCTGGCATTTGGTCCAGTGAAAGATGTGCTGGTGGCAACGACTTGGGAAGGTGGTGAAGGTTTTGATAACTTCCTGTACGGTGTAGGTTTCGACCTGGCTATTCCAAAATTCAATTATGCCAGCGTAAATCTTTATCGTGTAAATAACGAAAATATGGAAGACGACTATCAGCTCACCTTGACCTATGGTGTACCATTTAAATTGGGTACTGAAGAATTCCTGGTAGATGGCTTCCTGGACTGGTCAACTGCTGAGGATGATCATGCGAGCGAGATGAACTGGACGACCCAGTGGAAATGGAATGTTGGCAAGCACATTTCTCCAGATACCAATTTATATCTCGGTATTGAGCATTCGGTTTGGAATAACAAATACGGTATTCCGGATGCAGATGAAAATAACGTGAGTGCTTTAGTGAAATATCATTTCTAAATACAACAAATAAGAAATTTAAAAGCCCTTATTGATAAGGGCTTTTTTAATGGGCTTAATTTTCAATAAAAATCTTTTCAGGAAAAGTATAAACGTCACAATTTGGACCAGTACCGATGCGATCGATCACCACAAAATCACTCGGAGCTTCAAAGGTCAGCAAAGGATGATGCCAGGTTCCGGCACGGTAATTTACACCTTGTGTGCCATTACTGATAAAAGCCTGAATTTGACTGAGATCAGGCTTTTCATGATCCAGATTAGGCGCAACCACAATTAAAAATTTCTGGCCATGCATTGGGATGAACGCTTGTGAACCGACAGGATGACGCTCCAGCATTTCGATTGCAAAGGGAATTGCTGTAGTCTGAATATTTCTAAAAATACTTAGACCAACTTTAGCATCTGTTTCAGCAACCGCCAGAGCATGATAACGCTCAGTCTGCTGATCATTAATATGGAAGAAATCATTGCCTTCACAAGCAATGACCTCGCCATAAGGCAAGAAACTTTCAGCAGTTAAGGGCTGTATTTTTATGCTTTGTATGCTCATAGATATAATTACTCAGGCAACTTTTCCCCACAGTCGAATCCGGCTAATGCCACCATCCGGAATCATGTTCACCCGAATATGGGAAATCTTTTCCTGTTTTAAGATTTCTTCAACAAAGCTATGAATATGATCCATCTGCATATCTTGTGCTTCAAGCAGGAATGGCCAGAACATACTTTGCGGAATTAACTGCTGATCAGTCGCATCTTCAATATAAATCGCTTGAATAGAAACTTGTGCAGGGAAGTTGCCTTTAAAATGCGCAGTATCAATCTCAATTTTTTCAATCTGACCACTTTGACCCAGAGCCAAGATACACCAGTCAAAGCCGGGTGCACGACGGCGCTTGGTTTCCCAGCCATCACCCATATTGATGCCACGCCCCGGATTAATCAGATTACGTGGATGGCCAAAGTGCGCATCACTATAGGCAATGACACGGCCGCCATTTTCCAGAGCGACCAGATCAACCACCTGATTGCTGTCCTGAACCTGAATTTTTACTTCACCATAGACTTTAAAGCGCGCCACACCACCGTCAGGGAAAATATTTAGACGCACATGCGTAAAGACTTCGTCTGAAGCAATATTAAAAATATGATGCTGGCTCGGACCTAGTATACTGTTTGGTAAAATTGAGTGCCAGGTTGCAGTGCTTAAGTCACCATTTGGTGCATAGCAGGCTTCAACTGCAGCAGAAGCCGGGTAGTTACCGGTAAAGAACGTGGTGTCGATATCCAAAGCTTTAATGGTTCCAGTCACACCTAGTTTGACAATGGCCCAGTCACAGCCGGCATGGCGCTTGCGGCGAGTTTCCCAGCCATCCATCCATTTGCCATGATCATCAAATTTATCTTCAACAAAAATTGGTGCATCAAATTGCAACATTCGTTTTGCTTCAGCAAAAAAATCATCTGAACATTCAAGAATTTCTGCACCAATCCGGCTATCAGCCAGGTTGGTAAGCTGCTGGATATGCGCAGGGATCTCGAAAATGGGTGCAAATAATGTTGCCATAACTATGTTCCATTCAAATTATGTTTAACGTGAATCTAATTTTTTATAAAAGTCTGTAATTCTGCTGAAAGACCTTATAAAAACAGGTTTTTAATGAATAGATGAATGCACGGCCTGTGCCAACTTTTGAGAAAAATCAGTGCATTATTTTCGAAATGGCACGCTTTTAGCTACACAGGGAGGAAGAAATACAATTTTGAGAGGAGTAAATAGATGGAGATTACAATTATTGGTGCAGGGATGGGGGGATTGACCACAGGAATTGCACTAAAAAAGTTTGGGCATAAAGTCACCATCTATGAACAGGCAGAAAAAATTTTACCGGTGGGCGCGGCAATCTCACTTTGGTCAAATGGGGTAAAATGTTTGAATTATCTGGGCTTAACTGAACAGGTCGCCAAGCTTGGTGGCCAAATGGATCAGCTGGCCTATATTGATGGCTTGACGGGCGACACCATGACCCAGTTTAGTTTATTGCCGTTAATTGAAGAAGTGGGACAACGTCCATATCCGGTGGCACGTGCAGATTTACAAAACATGTTGATGGACGAGTTTGGTCGTGAAGATATTCAGCTTGGCAAGAAGATGGTTGAGCTGCAAGAACAGGAAGATGGTGTTCTGGTTAAATTTGCTGATGGTACAGAAATCAAAACAGACCTACTGATTGGTGCAGATGGAACCCATTCCATTACCCGTACCTATGTACTGGGTGAACAGGTTGCTCGTCGCTATGCCGGTTATGTTAACTGGAATGGTCTGGTAGAAATTTCAGAAAAGCTTACTCCGGCAGATCAATGGACCACATTTGTCGGACAAGGTAAGCGTGTTTCGCTGATGCCTGTGGCAGATGGAAAATTCTATTTCTTCTTTGATGTGCCGTTGCAAGTTGGTTTAGAGAATAATCGGGCGGAATATAAAACCTTGTTGAAACAGTATTTTGAAGGTTGGTGTGCGCCGGTTCAGCATCTGATTGATGCGCTGGATGAACAGAAAACCAATCGGGTTGAAATTCATGATATTGAACCGTTTGCCCAGTTCTATAAAGGTCGTGTCGTAATTGTTGGTGATGCCGCACATAGCACCACACCGGATATTGGTCAGGGTGGTTGTCAGGCCATGGAGGATGCGATCTATCTGGCTCGGTCTTTACAGATTAATACGCTGGGTCTGGAAGATGCCTTGAAACGCTATCAGAACAAACGTAATGAACGTGCCAATGAGCTGGTCTTGCGTGCACGTAAACGTTGTGATGTCACACATATGAAAGATGAAGCCGTGACCAAAGAATGGTATGAAGAACTGCGTAAAGAGCAGGGACCGCATATCATGAAAGGGATTATCAGCAATATTATTGGCAATCCTTTAGATTAATTCTACGTTTAACCTCTTGGCAAAAAGCCCTTCATATTGAAGGGCTTTTTTATATTTAAATATTAGGGATTCGCTAATAGATTTTTTAGGCAGCAAGTAAAGCTTTCGCTGCCTGACGATGTGCAGCCTGAACCGCTTCAAGATCCAGATTTAGAATTTCCCGGTCTTTTACGACCCATTGTCCATTGACCATGACATGTTCAGCACGGTCTGCACCGCACATTAATAGGCCGGCAATCGGGTCATGAATCCCTGAAAAACGGACATCATCTAGGTTATAAAACGCTAAATCTGCCTGAAAATCTGGTGCGATTTGTCCTAGGTGCTTTTCACGTCCCAATAACTGTGCCGAGCCTTGTGTAGCCCAGGTTAAAGCACGTTCAGGTGTAATCACTTCTGCACCATATTTTAAGCGCTGTAAATACATCGCTTGGCGGGCTTCCAGAATCAGGTTAGATGCATCACCTGAAGCAGAGCCATCCACACCTAGACCAATGACTGCACCTGCTTCCAGTAAATCTATGGTTGGGCAAATCCCTGAAGCCAGACGCATATTGGAATGTGGACAATGACAGATACCGACCTGAGCCTGTCCTAAGCGTTGGATCTCATCAGCATTAAAATGAATGCCATGCGCCAGCCAGGTTCTGGAATTAAGCCAGCCTACACTTTCCAGATAATCGACGGTACGCATGCCAAATTTGGACAGGCAAAATTGTTCTTCATCCAGTGTTTCAGCCAGATGGGTATGCAGACGTACATCCAGTTTTTCTGCCAGTGCAGCACTTTCTTGCATAATTTCTTGTGTGACTGAAAATGGTGAACATGGTGCAAGCGCAATATTGACCATGGCATCAGCACTACGCTGATGGTATTTCTGCACCAGTCGTTCTGAATCCAAAAGGATCGTATCCATATCCTGTACGGTATGTTGTGGTGGCAGGCCACCAGAATCTTCACCCAGACTCATGGAACCACGGGTCAGCATCACACGAATCCCTAATTGTTTTGATGCTTCAACCTGAACATCAATGGCATCGGACAGCTGCTGTGGAAATAGATAATGGTGATCCGCAGCAAAGGTACAACCGGAAAGCAGTAATTCAGACAATGCAATTTGTGTGGCTAGATAATGCTGTTCAGTATTCAATTTGGCCCAGACTGGATATAAGGTTTTTAGCCACGGAAATAGCGGAGCATTTACCACAGGAGCCCAGGCACGGGTTAAGGTCTGATAAAAATGATGATGGCTATTAATCAGTCCCGGTGTAATCACTAAATTCTGGGCATCAAAGAATTGGTCATAAGGCGATGCTGGGGTTCGTCCTAGAGCCACCAGTTCAATAATTTTGCCATCACAAATGACCAAGCCACCACGGGTATCCAGATCATTCTCGGTAAATACAGCGAGAGGATTTTTAATCCATAAGGTTGTCATATCTTTTTTCCAATAAGTTTTATTTGTCCTGCATATGAATCAGGCAGCACATGAGGCATTAAGCTGTTGTAATTTGATTTTCAAATCTTCCATCTGGTCGATCAGATGGTTCATCATGATTTGTGAGATACGGGAAATTTGCCGTTTCGGTGCCACACAAAGGGCAAGGGTCAACGGATGCATCCCTTTTTCAATGATCGGTTTAAACACCAGTTCATCACGCTCTAAATAAGGCAAGGCATCGATGTAGGACAGTACCCCAATCCCTAAGTTGCGCTCTGCCAGAGAGGTAATCATGCGAATGTCATTACACTCCAGCTTTTGCTGTGGCATAAATTGGTGATGTTTATACAGGCTATAGACATAGTCATGAATGATTAAAGGGGCACAGGGAATGAGATGCTTAAAGTATAAAGTGTCGGAAAAATAGATTTTTTCTGCCTGAGCTAAAGGATGAGATTTGGCCATCACAAATCCAACCGGGATTTCCACAAAAGACATGACTTCGAGCTGATTATGACTTTTAGGATTGAGCAGAATGCCAAAATCAACTTCAGCATCCATAATCATTTTAGAGACGGTATCACTTTCCTGAATCTGGATATTGAAATTGATCCAGGGATAGTTTTCATACATATATTGCAGGGAATCTAAAACGAAACCGTCACTGAGTGCCGCAATGAGCCCTAGTTCAATGCTGCCGCGTGATAAACCCTGAATTTCATCAAAACGTACACAGGTCTGCTGGAATTCTTTTTGCCATTTGAGTAGATCCGCATACAGTAATTCACCCGCTAAAGTTAGCTTCAGGCCACTCGGTAACCGTTCAAAAAGCACGATACCAAATTCTTCTTCTGCCAGAGTGATCTGACGATGAATCGCGGAGACGGAAATATAAAGCTGATCAGCTGCTTTTCTGAGGCTGCCTGTTTTGGCTACGGCAATAAAATATTCTGAAAATCTTGAAAAAGTAATATTCATAAAATCACGTCAATCCACCTGCACATCGTTTTAATCACATAATTTTCAGCTAGAAATTAAGTGATTCTGGTTCTATCAAGTGGATAAGCGATTTCTGTGCCAATTTTCAAAGAAATGGAACGGTAGAAGTTTTGTGTTCTATTTTTTGGAACATGGGCTACGAAACATTCTAATAGACAGCAGAACAGGCATTTGGCTAATTTTATTAAAGAACAACAAGGCAGCTTAATGAGAGAAAAATTTAAGCCGTTGTAATGCGATAAATATTTGTGAGTGAACTATGAATGCGATCCCGGTGCTTAATTTATTCAGTCAACCGCACTGTAGCGGCTTTGACCCATCAGACTGGAATATCCTGGCTCAGCATTGGTATCCAGTTGCCCGTATTCAGGATGTGAGTACTACGCCACAACAGGTACAACTACTGGATGTAAAGATGGCCCTATATCAAACTGAGAGTGGCAGCATTCATCTGGTTCGTGATATTTGTCCGCATCGTGGTGTGCCATTAACCAAAGGCTGGGTAAAGGGTGAAGAAATCATTTGTCCTTATCACGGCTTGCATTACAACACACAAGGAAAATGCACCAAAATACCGGCTCAACCAGAACTGACTAACATTTCGGATCGTTTTACTTTAACCAAGTTTCCAGTGGTCTTGAAATATGGTCTGGTCTGGACCAGCTTATTTAGCCGGAATGAATCCGAAGCTAATTTCCCTGATCTGGATACCTGGGACAGCGCAGAGCATCAATCCATCCTGCCTCCATTTGTTGATATCAGCGGTTCAAGTGGCCGGCAGTTGGAGGGCTTTATCGATGTAGCGCATTTTGCCTGGGTGCATCATGAATCTTTTGCTTCACGTGATAACCCGATCGTGCAAAAGTATTCCACTGTGCGCACCCCTTATGGCTTGCATACGGAATATGTCAGTGATGTCAGCAATTATCCGCTTGGCCTGCAGCATCTGGCACCAGAAGGATTCCTGTGGAAACGTGTGTTTGATGTTTATCCACCATTTTCAGCGATTTTAACGGTGCATTTTCCAGAAAATGGCATTCTGAAAATTCTGAATGCCTGCTGTCCGGTATCTCACAATAAAACCCGCTTATTTGTGCCGTTGACCCGTAATTTTGATACGACTGGTGATCTGCAAGCAGTTTACGATTTTAACGCACAGATTTTTTCTGAAGATCAGGACATGGTCGAAAGCCAAAAGCCGGAGGAGTTACCTTTGGATATTACGATGGAAGCGCATTTTGAAGCTGACCGTTCTTCAACGACCTATCGCCGCATTTTGGCGGAATGGGGGCTAAGCAAACGTTATATTGTTTAAATTAAATTTCCTCCTTTATGCACTCTGGTCTGTTGGGGTGCTTTTTTTATTCCATGTCATCTGTTCAAAGTCCTATTTTATAAAGCATATATGACCTTTGAACTCTCAATTGTTAGAGTGATTTATGCCACAGCCTAGTCATGAGCAAATGCTATCTTTTTTAAAATTATCCAATGAAGTTGCCAAACGAGCAATGTCTTTAGGCCATCATCCTTTTGGTGCAGTCCTAGTTGCACCTGATCATGAAACGGTTTTATTGACCCGATGTAATATCGACACGGTCAACCATGCAGAAAGTACCTTAGCCCGGATCGCAGCCAGCAATTTTACACCAGACTATTTAGCTGAATGCACCTTATATACAGCAGTTGAACCTTGCTGCATGTGTTCTGGAACCATTTACTGGGCCAATATCGGACGGGTGGTCTATGCCATGACCGAAGAAAAATTATTGCAATGTACTGGAAACTACAATGAGAATCTGACCATGAGTGTTTCTGCTGCTTATGTCTTTACACATGGTCAGAAGAATATTGAGCTGATTGGACCAATCACGGAACTTGAACAGGAAACGGTTCAATTACAAAAAGACTTCTGGTCATCTCGGTGAAGATTTGAAATTATTCTTTTTATAATCCTGCTTCATTTTATTTATAAGACCATAAATATAGATTTTTTGGATTGTAAGCTCAATTTAAAACGCTGCAATCCAGTTTCTGTATTTTTTTCAAATTACTTTGCTAAATTTGTTTTTCTATTTTTAAAAATCTATTTCTATCCATTCAGTACATTGCCAACTATAAGCCATTTATTGGCGCACACGATTTAGATCTGACGCACTTATCTAGCGCAGATCAGAAGAAAATCACAAGAAATTTTAAATATTAGACCTCTTGCGAAA